>NZ_JBBOBR010000002.1:0-300000 GCF_038002165.1 Cytobacillus sp. FSL H8-0458
CGTAATATCAGATGGGCATGTAATGGATGGGGGTTCGGTATCGTTTACTGTTACCTTAAAGGAGCAGGTTGCAGCATTGCCTGCACTATCGCTAGCAGTGCATTCTACGGTTGTAGTTCCCAATTGGAAAAAGTCTCCTGATTCAAAGGTACATTCAACCATGTACGGTGGAACACCACCTGTAACATCAGGAGGCGGAAACTCAACCCTAGCTCCACATTGGCCAGGATCATTTCTTAGTGTGATATCCTGTGGGCAAGTAATGATTAATGGTACCTGACAGACCTCAACATTATCAATTCCAGTTTGGTTTGCAACCCCCGTGTACCTTACTCTGGTAATAAGATTTGAACCTGCCTCCACAGAAAGGTTTGACCAAACATCAAAAACTTCACCAATTACATTTGGGGGACCAATTGTTGTATCTACCAGATTTCCATTACTATTAAAAGCTTGTAACGTAACAGGAAAACGAGATGAGTAAAATAAACTAAGGCTAGAAATAGGCTGATTAAATAAAATTTCCTTAAATGGCCCATCTAGCCAAAAAGCCGTTGTACTTGGCGAAGGCTCATTCTCAAAGTTTCCACTACCTCCTGCATCACTATCAACTAAACCCAGCCACCCAGGAAAGAATACCTCAGTAAAACCCAAATTCATATTAGGCACTGAATTTAAATCTCCTACTCCTTCAAAGGTAATTATCGGACAGTCATTTTGGAATATTTTTATAGGAGGTCCCGTACGTCTAACATTTATTTTTTCTATTGAACCATTGTAAAAACCATTGACTCCGTTTGACATAAAAATCTCCTTTCTGCTTATTTTTATTATAATACTAATCTTTTTCCTTTCATCTAACATCTTATGTTACTAGATGCAAAGGTGTATAGGTGACTACCATTAAACAGTTTTTTAAACTCTTACAATATCAAATTGTTAATGGTTCCTTTCCAACTCCCAGCAGATTCATTTGGTTAAGGATTGGTAAAAATATAAAAAACTGCAAGGCCTTTCATCATACTAAAATTGATGTCTTGAAATCTTATAAAACTCATCAATGGCTTTGAAACAGAATAAGATGGCACTTCCTCTGAATCATCAGGTTCCTCTAATACATCCGCAATTCTCTCTACTGCCGTAGCAGAACGCTGAAATCCTGCCCACTGTCCAGCCACATGCATACCTTTTGCAGGAAAGTAAACAGGCTGTAGCTTTTGTGAAAGTATTGTAAGAAAATTGGCAAGCACGCGTTGCCCTCGCATTGAAATTGATTAAGGAAAAGCGCATTAATGAAGTAAACGAACTTATTTGCCTTGAAACACTGAAAGCAAAAATAGCAAAAACCACAGGAACAAGCCCCTGCTAAAACAGATATGATTAATAGTAATAAAGTTTTGACACTCCCTATATGAGAAAAAGTAAAGATGTTTACCAAAGTGGGAGTTTTGATGCTGATAAAGACCCTGAAGAAAAGAGCCTTACTCAGTACAATTCCGCTTTAAGATCAGAATGGACAGGAGATGGTTTTCAGCAAACCCATATAGATATGAACTAAATGGAAGTAAAGAGCACTCCTTAATCCAAATTGAGGCAGTCTCTAATGTTCAGCTAAATTCAAGGAAATTAAGACTAGGGATGCGATCTCCAATACCCAAATAGCGAAAAAAGCTGCAGGGCCAAATAGGCCCTGCAGCTTTTTTCATCTCAATTACTTGTTATTCCTCCACTCTTTCATCCTTCCCCGCCAGCCAAAAAGCCGTAGCTATGGAACCAAAAATCACGATAAACGGCGCATAAAACATTACAAATTCCGCCATGATTCTCCCCTCCTACGCATGGTCGTCACGCTTCCCCTGTACATAGTCTTTATTGAAAAGAAACAGCCTTAGCAGCAGATAAAGGGACGGCAGCAGCAATCCCAGTCCTGCTATGAAGGCAATGACCAGGGCGATGGCCATAGCTTCGTTTGTGAAACCGTCATAAATGGTCAGGTATGGATAAAGCAGATACGGATAATGCGAGATCCCATAGGCAAAGAAAGCCACAAAGAATTGCCCTGTCAGCAGCCCGAATGCAAGGCCGTAGTATCTTCTCTTCCATATTAGATAGACGGTTCCTGCAAACAGCAGGAATGAGATGCCGAACAGCCACCACAAATCCATTAATCTGCTGAAATGCTCAGGATTATGATCCCTCAGTTCGACAATGATGCCTGCCGCTGTTACGATAGAGGGCACCGCCCAAATAAGAGCGTATTTCCTCAGCAGTTCTGTGGCCGGTTCATCGCTTGCTTTATTGGCATACCAGGTAAGGAACACTGCTGATATATATAGTACTGCTGTTATACTCAGCACAACAATGCTCCATGTCAGCGGGCTGGTGAACAATGTCCAATAGTCAAGCTCCAGTCCCTCTGAACTTTCACTAACGAATCCGCCTTCTGAAATGGTCAGGACTATGGACAGAGATGCAGGAATGAAAAGACCTGAAAGTCCATACAAATAGGTCCATCTTTTTTGTCTAAGTCCCCCGTAGGTGGTAAAAGCGTAATAAGATCCGCGAATGGCAAGCAGGACTATCGCAATACTTGCCGGCACCAGCAGGATCGTTCCATAATAGTAGGCAGTTCTTGGGAAGAATCCCACAATGCCAACAAAAAAGAACACCAGGAATACATTTGTAACTTCCCAAACCGGTGATAAATAGCGTTGTATAATTCGCGTTAAAATATGCTGTTTTCCGCGGAATAGACTGTATGCGTTGAAAAATCCTGCTCCAAAATCAATAGACGCAACGATGACATAGCCGAATAGAAACAGCCATAAGACGGAAATTCCGAGGATCTCAAGCGTCATCGAAGCTCACCTTCTTTCTCCAGCTCACGGTCGGCCAATTCCTGCTCGACCGGATTTTTGCGGAACATTCTGGTGAGGACAATGAAGCTTCCGATTGCCAGCACGAGATATAATCCTGCAAACAGCAGAAGCATAAGGTCTACCTGGCCGCTTGAAGTTGCAGCATCTTCAGTACGCATGATGCCCCGGAGAATCCACGGCTGCCGTCCCACTTCCGCAAACCACCATCCCGCTTCAATCGCAATGATCGATAATGGTCCGCCAAGAACGATCAGCCAGCGGAACCATTTCGCCGAAACAAAGCGCATTTTAAACCAGGTGCCCAGGACATAGATGAGTGATAGTGCCGTCATCCACATGCCAATGGTTACCATAAGGTCAAATAAATAATGGATATAAAGCGGCGGAATTTCATCTTCCGGAAATTGATCGAGTCCGATCACCTCTGCATTCGGATTGCTGTGTGCAAGAATGCTGAGTGCATATGGAATCTTAATTGCATACTTCACTTCTCCGTCATCAAGAACCCCATAAAGCATTAACGGTGCCCCTTCTTCTGTCTCAAAATGCCACTCAGCGGCAGCCAGTTTTTCAGGCTGGTATTCTGCAAGATATTTCCCAGAGAAGTCACCAATTACCGCTGTAGCGATTGAGAAAATCAATCCGATTTTCATTGTAAGCATTAATGCCTTCTTATGGTAAATATGATTCGATCCTTTCAAAAGGCGATAAGCACCTATTGATGCCAGAACAAAAGCTGATGTCATATAGGCAGTGGAAAGCACATGCGCAACCTTTGTCGGCATGGCAGGAGTGAACATCGCCAGTACCGGGTTAACATTAACAAGCTGGCCATTCACAATATCAAATCCCTGCGGCGCGTTCATAAATGCATTTACAATTGTAATGAAAATTGCTGAAAATGATGCCCCAATTGCGACCGGGATTAATAAAAGCAAATGCTTCTTCTGATTCTCAAAGCGATCCCAAGTATAGAGATAGATCCCGAGAAATATCGCTTCAAAGAAAAAAGCAAATGTCTCCATAAACAGAGGCAGCGCAATGACATTGCCTGCGAGTTCCATAAAGTTAGGCCACAGCAATGAGAGCTGCAGTCCGATGGCAGTGCCGGTAACAACTCCGACAGCCACGGTAATGACAAAACCGCGCGTCCATCTTCTGGCAAGCAGAATATAATGTTCATCCTGCTTTTTGATTCCCACCCACTGCGCTATCATAATCATGAGCGGGATGCCGACACCAATGGTTGCGTAAATGATATGAAAGGATAATGTCAGCTCTGTTAAGACACGGCTGAAAAAAACTGATTCTTCATTTCCCATTTAATATTCTCCTTTTCCTATCCTGCAAAAATGCGTCCGATAAAAGAAAGCCCCATAATGATAGCCACTGTAAAAGCAAGCCACATTAATATGCGTTCCTGTTTTTTATACATTCACTCACTCCTCTTGAATGCTCACTATATCACATTATTGCACAGTTCCAGCCTAAAAGCTGTGACACTTAAACAACATTTATATGAGGAAAATGTGAAACTATGTAATTCCTTTTACAGCTCCCTATTCCCTTTTGAGCATAGATTAAAACGAAAAGGACATTGGAATTTGCCATGCCAAGTTTAAACAGAGATTTCTGTGTATATGTAGACCCTAATGCAGATATCTCTGCGTCGTTAGTTTTGTCTTTTTTTGTCCATTGAGCCGGCTCCTGTTTTTCTTATTAATCTGTTCAACCCTTCAAGTTTATTCTTTTTTGCCAATAAAAATCCCGGTGCATACACACCGGGCAAGAGTTAAATTTTTTTCACTGCCGTTTCTGGATCTTCACCGCCTGATACCAGGTCGAATGCCCGCTTATAGGTATTTTCCTTATCCAGCACAGCATAAAGGGTTTTAGCTACATCCTCCCGAGGAATGAAGCCCCGCTCCAAGTTTTCCGCTGCTTTAATTTTGCCGGTTCCCGGGTCATTTGTCAGGCCGCCCGGACGTACGATTGTGTAGTTCAAGCTGCTTTTTTCCAGAATTCTGTCGGCATAATGCTTCGCCGCGAAATATGGCTTGATCGTTTCACTCCACTTATCGCGATTATTTGCCTGGATAGCGCTCACCATAATAAACCGTTCCACACCAGCCTTCTCAGCCGCTTCAATTGTTTTTGCCGCTCCGTCAAGGTCAATCAGCAGAGTTTTGTCATAGCCGGTATTTCCGCCGGAACCTGCAGAAAATACAATCGCATCACAGCCTTTGGCTGCTTCAGCCAATTCATCAACTGTTCCTTCAAGGCTTGCTAGGGCCGTTTCCACGCCCATATCTTCAAACTGGCGGACCTGCTCTTCTTTTCTGACCATTGCTCTGGCTGTATGTTTATCCTCTTCTTTTATAAGCTTGACCAGCTGCTTTCCAATTTGCCCGCTTGCTCCGACGATAAGAACTTTCATGGATACCTGCCCCTTTCTGTTTTATGGCCTTTATTTTTTCAAAAGAATAATGCGTTATCAAATGAACTGTTTAAGGATCCAAACGAACAATTCGCCTTTTATAAAGAGCCGCAATTGTATTCATGATTAATACAGGGATTTTCTTTGGAAAATATCTTCTTCTGTAAAATTTATAGAATGCATGCTTCAAGTCATCCCACTGTGTGCAATTCTTCGTTTGCTTAAATCGGGCAACATCAATGATTTTAATATGCCCATCCTCTGTAAGAATAATGTTGCGCAGGTGAATATCCGAGGGATTTAGCCCACTTTCCCTCGCAAGTTTTAAGGCTTCATCAATTTGTCTTATTGTCTCCTCTTTTATCGGTACCCCCTGTGCAAGACAATCAAACAGAGTCAGCCCCTGCACATAATCAATTACAATATAGTTATCTCCAGAGCCATACAAAGAGGGGTAGTATGGATGGTCAGGCAATGCCCTGTAAATCTCCGCTTCATCCCTGGCAATTCTTTTAAATTCCGGAAAAAAGACTTTTAATACAAGATTGGTTTCTTTAATCCTAAAAGCAAAGGCACTTCTCCCTGCCCCAATAAATTCCAGGCTGTTATCATTTGCTAGAAGTCTGGTCCAATTAAGACTTCTGGAAAATTTCACACTGTCTGCAAGCTGTTGATACAGTTTCATTATTAAACCTCCCTGTTCCAGACTCTCCTAAAAAATAAAAGGCACTGAGCCATTTATTGGTCTCAGCGCCTTAAAAACAAAAGAGACCTTACCAAATAAATGGTAAAGGTCTCGCAAGCAACATCTGTTGCCAGTAAAGCCGGAGATTTAACATCCCGTATTGACGACTCTACTTGAAAGCTACTCCCCTTTAGGAAGAATCCGAACTATTTTGTTAGCTTAATTATATGTTGTATGCAGATATTAGTCAAATGATTCGGCCGCTCAAAAACTAATTATTCCTCAAAAATAGAGTTTGAAAGCAATCGGAAGAGATAATCCGTGTGATCACGGAAGCCCGCTTCAAGGCCGATTAACGTAACATCCTTATCCTGCTCTTTTACCATGATAGCCTGGCCCTGTGCTGCATTGCGATTTTTCCAGTGTCCGGCGACAAAGAAATCTTCTTCATCAGTAATGGCTGCCAGTACTTCATCATTTTCTGTGCCAGTATACCAGACTGGGCGGTAAACAAATCCAAGGTCATCTTCAGTGTAGCCTGCTGATGCGCCTGTGCCTTTATAATCTACCTTAATGATTCCATTGCTGTTGGATCCCCCTGTATTAATAACATCGTCAGTCAGGCCAAGAGTCTTTGTGGCACGGGAAGCACCGGCGCCTACAGCAATATATTTTCCGCCTTCAGAAACGAATCTTTCTACATATCCTTTAAATGCAGCCAGCTCTTCCTGATTTTTAAGGCCAAATTCTTTATTGGCATTGCTTAAATTTGAAGAAATTAAATTTTCTGTTCCGCTGTAAACAAAGACATCATGGGAAGCAAGACCGTTATTCGCTACTTCTGATGGCGTTAATTCCGTGACACTAAAGCCTAATCTTTCAAGAGCCAGTTTTGTTCCTGAATGAGTTTGAGCCTTGTTCATCCCTCCATCTTTTAAGATGGCTACACTTACTTCGCCAATTGCTTTAGCTCCAGCAGGAACCTTCCCAGAAGTGATATTAAGGCCAGAATCCTTAACAGCTGCTGAAATGGCATTCGCTGATCCCTCAGCATAGAAGTTACCTTTACTGTCGCGTTTAACCATTATCCCCTGCTCAAGAAGTGTATTCACGAGCTGAACTGCTTTCACGGAGCTGTTTGGAATAATATAAGGTCCTTTTCCGCTGATTGAGCCCTGTTCTTTTACATTATTCACTTTCGAAACCGCTGCCTTTACATCACTTTGAACAGCGATTGCTTCAAAGCCCCATAGCTCCGGAAGACTCCAGGCAGAAATATCATACATGGCAGGTGTATCATCAGTTATGTCCTCTCCATCCCAAAGCATGGTGTTTGCCAGTCCAGCCTTTGCCTGATCCATCGGTACGATGTAAGTGCCTTTCGGATAGGTCTTTCCATCAGATGTAAAGGCTTGTGAAGCCTGTACAACCTCGATATCATTCTTAATTAAATGATTCACAGCCTTATTTGTTACTGTGGGATCTTTCTCATTCACAGGCAGGACATACGCTTTTGGGAAATATCCCTCTTCATGGAAAGGGTGATCAAAGTTAATACCGCGCTTAAACATTTCAATTTGATCGGTAATCATTTCGTCCTTATTTTCTGTTGCATATTTTAATGCTCCCATAATGGCATTGTACATCCAGCGTACGCCATCTTCGTCATTTGTCGGAGCTTCAAGGGTATGCCCATATGCACCATGATACATGGCGTACATCGGTGTGAAAATCGGCGGGTAATCATCCCAGCCTGCAGAATCATCACGCTGCGGAATGTAGGTGCCTTCCATGTCACTATACAGTTTGCCTGTGTAATGATCCTTGTCGTCCATGATTTCAGCTTCCATAGCTGCCGCCTGATCATTAGCCCATTTTTGGTATAAATCATACTCATAGTTTGGATTATGAGGCGGTGTACAAGGTTCAATCAAACCCTGTTTGTTTGGCGCATAATTTTTCACATACCCATGTGTATCAAGGAACACCATCGGGTTCCACTCTTTAATAAGAGAGACGGTTTCCTGCGTTTCAGGCTGTGATTGCGTGATAAAATCACGGTTCAAATCAATTCCTTCACCATTAAAACGGGTCGCATCCACACGACCATCCGGGTTCTGCACCACGTTAAAAATTAGAATGTTATTATCCAGAATCTCCTTTGTCTCCCCGTCATTCTGTGTGGCAAAACGTTCAATCAGCTGCATCACTGCATCGCTTCCCACAAACTCTGTCCCATGGATCGATCCATTGATCATGATTGGCACTTTAAAATCCTGATTTTTAGCAATCCAATCCTGGGCTTTTTCAGGGTTTTTGAACATCTGCTTTCTTAGAGCCTGAAATTTGCCAAACTTGCCATGTGCACCAGGGTCTGCAATGGTGACAACATAGAGTGGATTTCCATCAGCGGAAGTTCCTTTTACCTCCACCTTCACTCTATTAGACTGTTTTTCAATTTCTGCAAGTTTTGTCCCTATTACTGAGAATTTCATAAAGTCGTAGTTTTCGCTATTAAATAAACTTCCGTCCTTTTCCTCTGACACATTAACATTGATCCACTTCGGACTAACGGCATGAGCGGAACTTAATGGAACAGATGCCAAAATACTTGCTGCCAGAACTCCTGATAAAACTTTCCTTTTTTTCATTATGTACCTCCAGTTGCACTTTTTGTATATTTATAAGATAGAGTTCATTTTAATTCAATTTGTTCAGTTGTGGCAATGCTACTATTTTCCTAAAATAATCTATTTAAATAGAAAAGAGGGACCAAGAAATGATCCCTTCTACTTTTCTACTTAAATGCTTCAACTCCACCCTGAACAGGAAGAATTATATGGCTTCTTTCCGGATCGACGGTTATTTTCGTGCCTGCCTCCGGTCTGATTGTATAGTTATAATCACTCGATAAAACGACGACTCCCAGGCGATCACCTTTTTTAAACACATAATCATCCGGCTGCATATCCCATGTAAATGTATATTCACGGTTCTGTGTAAGCCCAGAAGATCTATTTTCACTGTGAAGGTTCTGCGGATCCATCCACCCTCTAGTAACAATTTCCGGCTTTCCTTCCCCATATTTAACAAGAAGGGCTGTTAAGTTGGCTGTTTCCCGATCAATGCTGGCACGAATCTGAATCTCTGGTGTCCCGCTCATGCGAATATCGTTTTCTAAAGGCGGAGTCAAATAGACGAGCCTATTAGCTAATGAAGCATCAGGATTCAGAGCCAGCTCTTCAGCCTTAATTGCTGCATCGTCCACAAAATGCTGATTTTTCTTGTTCTTATTTGGTACGGGCTGCCATTCTAAGCTGCCGCCTCCATCGGAAGCCGGTTTAAAATGTAGTTTTGCGCCTGTTGTTCCTGTAGCCGGCCAGTTTGTCTCTGCATGCCACGTCTTATCCTCTCTTTGAATATCAACCATTGGTTCATCCATGACATCATTTTTAATATCATACAGCCAGTAATCAAACCATTTATTTAAAGTCGGGAGCCAAACATCACGTCTGAAGCTGTAGGGGCTGGAATGGCCGCCCTGATGGAGCCACATTTTCCTCGGAACATCATTCTCGCCAAGTGCCTGCCACCAATCTGAAAAATGCTTTGTTTTAACATTCCAGTCATTTAATCCATGGACAATAAAAACACTTGCTTTTACGTGATCAGCATCCTTTGTATAATCTCTTTTACTCCAGAATTCATTATAATCACCAGTCTCCCTGTCCTGGCCTTCCGTTAATTCTTTTATGACATTGCTGCATGCTTCAGGGTTTTTCCTGGTTAAAATCGCTTCCGCCATATTATCCGCATCTTCACCTTGATATCCGCCTGGTGCAATCACAGCACCATTTGAACGATAATAGTCATACCAGCTGCTGATTGCAGCAATAGGCACAATTGTTTTAAGGCCTTCCACTCCAGTGGCGGCCACAGCATTTGGCAGTGTTCCGTTATAGGAAACTCCTGTCATCCCAACGTTTCCTGTTGACCAATCAGCTTTTATTTCCTGTCCCTCTGCATTGAAAGCTTTTGTTCTTCCATTCAGCCAATCAATTACAGCCCGTGTTCCAAGGATTTCATGTTCATCCCCGGTTGTAGGACAGCCGTCAGAAAGGCCTGTCCCTACGCTTTCCGCCAGAACAACCGCATAGCCTCTGGGCACAAAATAATCATCATAATATCCCGGGAGATTTGCCTGCGGTTTCCCCTTTTCCCCCTTGTCTTTCCCCTTTCTTGGCACAGTGTTAAGTTCTGTATCCACATCATAAACCGGTACACCTTTAATTCCGGAACGGTAAGGGCTCATTTCATAAATAACAGGTACCTTTAAACCTTCCTCTGTTTCTTTTGGCCTGATAATATCAGCTCGTACCCTATCCAGCTTTCCATCCCGATCACTGTCAGTGGCTGTTTCAACAAAAACTCTTTCGACAATGGCATCGTCCAGGGAAAATACGGGCTGTGTCATGCCATTTTCGACTTTAATCTGTGTTTCAGCTGAGGCAATGCCGCTGTGGCTGTCTTTACCTGTTGAAGGGAAAGCCCCTCCAGTAACCAGCGGGAAAGCGATGGCTGATGTTAGGAACACTTTTAATGCAGATTTTTTCATAAAAATCCTCCCTTTATAAAACCTTATAATTTTCAGAATATATCAAATCCACAAAAGTTTCGATAGCCGAAAGACCTGTATTTTTTAGAAGGTAAGAGATAACAAGCCACCGGAGTCCTTCTAAAGTCATGACAAAAGATGTATGTATCATTGATATGGTACTTTGCATCTATCATTTTCTTGAATCCTAAAAGTTAATATCTTCCTTATCTCCCAGAATTAATTAACCTGCTAGGATAATCGATTCGTTTTACTCTCTGTTAAAAGGAAGCAGAGCTATGTAAGCGAATACATATAGATGGATTACTAGTCGAGGGGGAATAAATGATGAAAGTTGGAAAGAAAGCTTCTTCTGTCATGCTTGCAGCGATTCTGACAGCTTCAAGTTTGTATGGGGTGCCTGTTCAATTTGTGCAGACTGCTGAGGCAGCGCAAAGCCAGGCAGAACATCCCGGCTCAAAGGCGTTTGATCAGAAGGTTATCGCAAGGATAGAGGCAGCTCGCATGATGGAGGATGTCAGGTATTTATCAGAAACCATCGGGCCGCGGGTTGCAGGAACTGATGCGGAAAAAGAGGCCGCAAATTTCATTCAAAAACGCCTTGAGTCATATGGCTACACAGTCGAAACACAAGAGTTCAGCATTCCTGATAAAATGGCTGGAGGTTTGCACACCAGTGATTTGAAGGAGGTTCTAGTAACTATTCCTTCCGGGTCCGGATCGACGCCTGAAGAAGGAATTACCTCTGAATTATATGATGCCGGATTAGGCAGGGCAGCTGATTTCTCAGAGGAAGCATCAGGAAAAATAGCACTCATCTCACGGGGAGACATTACTTTCTCTGAAAAAGTTTTAAATGCAGTAAATGCCGGTGCTGCAGGGGTCCTCATTTACAATAATGTGGATCAGCCCGCCCCTATGAATCCCTCAATCGGGGGTCCATATACTATTCCTGTGGGAAGCATAACGAAAGCAAGCGGAGAAGCACTCCTTCAAGATGTTGCGGCACAAAACAAAACGGTAACACTGAGTGTAAAGAGATTTCAAAACATAAAATCGCAAAACATTATTGCCGTCAAGAACCCTAAGCCTAATAAAGGCGGTGAAGCTGATATTGTCCACATTTCTGCGCATTTCGATAGTGTCCCATTTGCTCCAGGGGCAAGCGATAACGCATCAGGTACTGCTGTTGCCCTTGAGCTGGCGAGAGTTCTGAAAAGTTATCCTTCTGACAAAGAATTGCGTTTTGCATTTGTAGGTGCAGAAGAAATTGGGCTTCTTGGTTCTAAGCATTATGTCAGTCAGCTGAGCGGCAGTGAAATAGAGCGGAGCATTGCAAATTTCAATATGGATATGGTAGGTACAGCATGGGAAAATGCAACCGCGATTTACATGAATACTCTTGATGGCCAGGCAAATATTGCAACAGAAACTGCTCTTGCTACTGCAGAGCGCATTGGCACACCTTCTGAATTAGTGCTTTATCAGCGCGGCGCATCCGATCATGTTTCTTTTCATGATGCAGGCATCCCGGCTGTTAACTTTATCAGACGGGAGCCTGTCACAGCGAATCTTGAGCCGTATTATCATACACCGCAGGATTCCATCGAGCACATAAGTGCCGAGCGGATGAAAGAAGCCGGGAACCTAATTGGCGCTTCAGTTTACAGCTTAATTCGAAAGTAGAAAAGTAGAATTGTTTTAAGGATCCCCAGGTTTTCCCCTGGGGATATTTTTTATTGCTTTCCAGCTATCCATCAAAGCCAATGCGTTTACATGCAAAATAAAAGGGTAAACTATCTTCGTTCTAAACCTCTTGTTTAATAATTGATGTTTTTACCGTTTAAATTGTAAAGAATTCGGGTAACATAATTGTAACATTACAAATAAATTAACTAACTGCCTGTTAGTCCTTTATATCCCTAAAGGAGGGAGTCATCATGGATTTTGAACACGAGGCTGTCATACTAAAGAGAGAACTCTCCCTTCTCATGGATGAATATGAAAGGTGCGAGATTGACGACGTAAAAAGTGAAATATCAAAGGATATTCAACTGCTGAGCCGTGCAATAGACGATATACTTAATTAAGTATATACCTGGGCATGGCTTTTTTTTATATTTTAATTTCCCGTTTTTTTAACCCATGGTTTATATTAGGAGTGATGTTTTATGCCTCAGCACATTTACTACAGTTTCATCCGCCTGCCTTTAGTAATCAGGATTCTGTTGATTGCCCTGTTGGTGATCTTTCTTTTTGGCGGATTAATACATATTATCGAACCCTCCTCCTTTCCGACCTTTTTTGATGGAATCTGGTGGGCTGTGGTTACAGCTTCCACCGTGGGATTTGGAGATTTATATCCGACAAGCACAGCCGGGCGCATTATAGGAATTGCGCTTATTTTAACAGGAGCGGGCTTTCTGTCTACATATTTTATTTCACTCGCAACAGCCGCAGTGACCCGGCAGAATGACTTTTTGGAGGGAAAAGTTGAATATCGGGGCAAAAATCATATTGTTGTGATCGGCTGGAATGAACGTGCACGCGAGATCGTAAATACACTCGGGGGCGATGGGATGAACCATTCCATTGCTTTAATCGATGAAACATTAAAATCAAATCCTGTCCCCCATAATAATGTCCATTTTATTCAGGGACGCGCTAACAGAGATGATGTCCTTATGAAGGCAAATATATTTGACGCGCAAAAAGTAATCATAACAGCAGATCAGAATAAAGATGAATTGCATGCTGATATGAATTCAATCTTAACCTTATTGGCAATCAAAGGGTTAAATCGGAATGTTCAATGCATCGTGGAAATATTAACTTCTGAACAGGCAGCAAATGCCAAAAGAGCGGGGGCTGATGAAATTGTCCAGACGAATGTGCTCACAAGCTTCGTTATGATCAACAGCATTTCTTCCCAGGAGCTCGTTACTTCTTTTCTTGATTTGCTGGGACAGCTTGATAAACGAAAATTAACGTTTCAGCCTGCATCGGAAGAAATAGATAATAAAACCTTTGCTGAACTTAGTGCAGAGCTTATGAATGAAGGCATCCTCCTTTTAGGTGTTAAAAGAGGGGAGGAAACTCTGGTTAATCCTCCCCAGCCATTTAAAATTCTTCAGCAGGATCAGCTGATTGTTATACTCGGTTAATCTCTTATTAATATGGACTCAAGCTCTTCGACAAGCGCTTTGCCGAGATCAATGAATTCCTTCGGAAAACTGGCGTCCTTATCCACAGGCTCCGAGAATTGATCAAAGGAGGCGCTGAAATTTCCGGTATAAGCGTGGTCATCAAGACCGCGCTGGTACTTATGGGAAAGCAGAAACGGCCTGCCTATCTCCACCGTACAGCTTGGATCATCAAGCTGCCCATCAATTGCCTTAAATGGGACCCTTAAAAACTGGTACCCCACCTCATCATCAATTTTATAGTCAAAAGAACCGTGATCATAATCCCAGTTCCCGCCAATCGAATAGCCAATCGGCTTCAAAGCCTGCTCCAGCTTATATAAATCAAAATGCTTTCCTTCCACTTTTGAAGGTATCTCAATCACTGAATCCATCCCCTTTTAAGCTTTTTGCTTAGTTTCTCCAAAGTAAGGGATATCATGAATCCGATGTCAGGAATTAGATGGAACTTTGTTTTCTCCATTTAAAAAACGCCCACCCGCAGGCAGACGTTCCTTACTCTTATTTCAATCTCTTTTCAAGTTCAGCTTTTTTCTCTTCAAATCCTGGTTTTCCTAATAGGGCAAACATGTTCACTTTGTATGCTTCAACACCAGGCTGGTCAAATGGATTCACTCCCAGAAGATAGCCGCTCATGGCACATGCTTTTTCAAAGAAGTAAACCAGATAGCCAAATGTATAGGCATCCATTTTTGGAATGGAAACGATCAGGTTTGGCACACCGCCGTCTGTGTGTGCAAGCATAGTTCCTTCAAAAGCTTTATTGTTCACAAAATCGACAGTCTCACCCGCAAGATAGTTCAGGCCATCAAGATCATTCTCTGCTTCTTCAATTGTAAGCTCATGGCGTGATTCTTCCACTTTGATAACCGTTTCAAAAAGGTCCCGGCGGCCTTCCTGAACATACTGGCCTAATGAATGAAGATCAGTGGAGAAGTTTGCTGATGAAGGAAAAATTCCTTTCTGGTCTTTTCCTTCACTTTCACCGAACAGCTGCTTCCACCACTCTGCAAAATATTGAAGACCTGGTTCATAGTTGATCAGCATTTCAATCGTTTTGCCTTTGTTATAAAGAACATTGCGGACAGCAGCGTACTGATAGGCAGCGTTCTCCTGAAGCTCAGATTTGCTGAAGTCTTCGCGTGCCTGTGCAGCACCGTTCATCATATCTTCAATGCTCGCACCGCTGACAGCTATCGGTAAAAGACCTACTGCTGTAAGAACAGAATAGCGGCCGCCCACATCATCAGGAATAATAAATGACTCGTAGCCTTCTTCTGTCGCAAGAGTTTTTAAAGCACCTCTCGCTTTGTCGGTGGTAGCATAGATTCGTTTACGCGCTTCTTCCACACCATATTTTTCCTCCAGCATTTTGCGGAAAATACGGAAAGCCAATGCCGGCTCAGTTGTTGTGCCTGATTTGGAAATCACATTAATGGACCAATCTTTTCCTTCAAGCAGATCCATTAAATCCTTCATGTATGAAGAACTGATATTGTTGCCGGCAAACAGTACCTGTGGAGTGCCGCGCTTTTCTTTTGGAAGTGCATTATAGAAGCTGTGCTGAAGCATTTCAATAGCCGCACGCGCTCCAAGATAGGAGCCTCCAATTCCAATCACAATAAGAACATCAGAATCATTCTTAATTTTCTCAGCCGCTTTTTGAATGCGGGAGAACTCTTCTTTATCGTAGTTTGAAGGCAGATCGATCCAGCCTAAATAGTCGCTGCCAGCTCCAGTTTGTTCATGAAGGGAGTGGTGAGCAACCTTCACTGCATCCTGCAAATATGTAATTTCATGTTCGCCAAAAAAAGGAAGTGCTTTTGAGTAATCAAAACGAACGTGTGTCATGAATGTCCTCCAATTTTTCTCAATTTTAAACAGCTGTTATTATTTGCTGTCATCTCTATTCCACTTTAACGAAAGCCCTAAAGTTAATCAAGAATCATCCCATATTGTAAGCGTGTCCAATTTTGACATATTTTTTACACATTAATAATGATTGCCATTTCCCGGTGAAAAATGTAAAAGGACCCCGCCTCTTGGCAGAGTCCAGTCTGAATGTTATAAAGAAGCCCGGTAGATTGAAACCACGTCAGCATGATTCAATTTCGCGAAATTGCCAAATTCCCCGTTTACCGTTGCTTTATCTGCCATCAATTCAATCTTGCTGTCATCGATGTCATAATCAGCCAGGCGGGCAGGCGCTCCAATGCTGTTCCAGAATTCACGAAGCTTTTCGATCCCTTCAAGTGCTGCCTCTTCATCCGTTTTTCCTGCCGGATCCACATTAAATACACGGACAGCCAGCTGCTTAAATCGTTCAGGCTTCACGTTCAGATTATGCTTCATCCAGTTCGGGAACAGTATGGCAAGGCCGCCGCCATGAGGAATATCATAAACAGCCGATACGGCATGCTCGATATTATGCGTTGCCCAGTCTCCGCGATAGCCCATATTCAGAATTCCATTCAACGCCATCGTGCCGGAATATAAAATGGTTGCACGATGCTCATAGCTTTCGAGGTCTTCAAGAAGTTTAGGCGCTGCTTCCATTATAGTAATCAGCAGGGATTCACACATGCGATCCTGAAAATCAGTATTTTCTTCAAGATGGAAATAATGCTCCAGCACATGGGACATCATATCGACAATTCCATACACCGTTTGATTTCTTGGCACTGTGAACGTATTAACAGGATCAAGAATTGAAAATTTAGGGAATGTCACAGGACTGCCCCATCCGTATTTTTCGTTTGTTTCCCAGTTTGTAATAACAGATCCGGCATTCATTTCAGAGCCGGTAGCAGCTAGTGTAAGAACCGTTCCAAACGGCAGAGCTTCTGCAGCAAATGCTTTCTTGATAACCAGATCCCAGGCATCGCCATCATATTTTGCACCGGCAGCAATAGCCTTAGTGCAGTCGATTACACTCCCTCCACCAACAGCGAGCAGGAAATCGATGCCTTCATTTTTACAGATTTCAACACCTTTGCGTACGGTAGAGATTCTTGGATTAGGCTCAACCCCTGCCAGTTCAAAAACTTCAGCATCAATTTCTTTCAGCTGAGCCATCACTTTATCGTATAAACCATTACTCTTAATGCTTCCGCCGCCGTAAATAACAAGAACCCTCTTGCCGTACTGAGGGATTTCAGTCTGCAAGTGCGACAGCTGATCTTTCCCAAAAATTAATTTAGTTGGATTATAAAAGGTAAAATTTTGCATATCACCATCTCCTTTTCCCCATCATTATCTTTCAAATTTTAAGCTATTGCAAAAAGTATGATTCGATATTCGGACTGCTGCTAAGACCATCCTTTTCATTATGGCCCTTTACGAATATTCCGATGAATATTTTTCATTTCCGTGCAGCAACATAATAGTGAACCTATACTATAAGGAGGAAACATCATGAGTGGCATTCAGCGTATTGCACTGGTTCTTACAATTATTGGGGCTATTAACTGGGGTTTAATCGGATTTTTCCAATTTGATCTTGTGGCAGCTATCTTTGGCGGCCAGGATTCAGCCCTTTCAAGAATCATATATGGTCTGGTGGGCATCGCCGGCCTAATCAACTTGGGCCTTCTCTTCAAACCAAATGAAGAACTGGAAAGAGAGCCTGAGACTGAGACTAGACCAACCCGTTAATGCATGCAAAAAATCCTTGCACATTGTGTGCAAGGATTTTTTATTGAACGAGTATATACCATTTGCTGAATTACACCCAGCCTCTGAAGCGGGATGCTTCAGACATTTTTCTCGCGCCGACCATGTAAGCAGCAAGACGCATATTTACCTTTCTTTGCTGTGAAGTCTGGTAAACATTATCGAAAGCCTGAACAAGTACTTTTTTCAGCTTTTCTGTAACTTCCTCTTCAGTCCAATAGTACCCCTGGTTGTTCTGCACCCATTCGAAATAGGATACAGTTACACCGCCTGAGCTGGCTAACACATCAGGAACAAGCAGGATTCCCCGGTCTGAAAGTATTTTTGTAGCTTCAAGAGTAGTTGGGCCATTTGCTGCCTCTACTATGATGGGAGCTTTAATATTATGGGCATTTGCTGCCGTAATCTGATTGGACACAGCCGCAGGAACCAGGATATCGCAATCCAGTTCAAGCAATTCTTCGTTTGTTAAAGTGTTATCGAAAAGAGTCGTTACCGTTCCAAAGCTGTCGCGTCTATCAAGAAGGTAATCAATATCTAAGCCATTTGGATCATATAGAGCACCATATGCATCTGAAATGGCGACCACTTTAGCGCCTGCATCATGCATAAATTTTGCCAGGAAGCTTCCTGCATTACCAAATCCCTGAACAGCCACACGGGCTCCTTCAATGGAAATGCCGTGCTTTTTCGCAGCTTCCTCGATGCAGATTACTACACCCTGTGCAGTTGCCTTTTCCCTTCCTTGCGATCCTCCGAGAACAAGTGGCTTGCCTGTGATGAACCCAGGAGAATCATACTCACGGAGGCGGCTGTATTCATCCATCATCCAGGCCATGATCTGTGAGTTCGTATAAACATCCGGAGCAGGTATATCTTTAGTAGGTCCAACGATCTGGCTGATTGCCCTTACATATCCTCGGCTTAAGCGTTCCAGCTCCCCCATTGACATGGAACGGGGATCACAAATGATGCCGCCTTTCCCTCCTCCATAAGGAAGATCCACAATCCCGCACTTTAAACTCATCCACATGGATAAAGCTTTTACTTCATCCTCATTTACTTCAGGATGAAAACGAACACCGCCCTTTGTCGGTCCTACCGCATCATTATGCTGAGATCGGTATCCGGTAAAAATTTTTACCGACCCGTCATCCATCCTAACTGGGATTCTCACTGTGAGCATCCTCAGCGGTTCTTTCAGCAGCTCATACATCTCATCTGCATAGCCGAGCTTGTTCAAAGCTTCTTTAATCACAACTTGAGTTGAAGTAAATAAATTTAAAGACTCTTCCATTTTTTGTTCAGTTTCTTTACCAGCTACTCCTGCAGCTCCCATCATGGCACCTCTTGATTTTAATATTTAGGAAAATTACAGCAATACTCCATAACCGGCGGCCCTGCATCACAGATTCAGACACAAAGGCCAACTGTCCGTATAATTGTATTAGCTTAATACTTTATTGATTCTTTCAATTGCCCAATCAAGCTCTTCTTCAGAAATGACTAAAGGAGGGGCAAATCGAATAACCGTGTCATGCGTTTCTTTGCAAAGCAATCCTTGTTCTTTAAGCTCTTCGCAATATTTGCGTGCCGGCTCACTCAGCTCTACACCGATAAATAAACCGCGGCCGCGCACTTCTTTAATAACAGGATTATTAATTTCTTTTAATTTGTTCATGAAATATTCGCCGAGTTTAAGGGAACGATCTGCCAGCTTTTCTTCAACCAATACATTCAAGGAAGCAACAGATACGGCACATGCCATTGGGTTTCCTCCAAATGTTGAACCATGTGATCCAGGGTTGAATACCCCAAGAACATCTTTATTCGCAACCACACATGAAATCGGGAATACTCCCCCTCCAAGCGCTTTACCTAAAATGAACATGTCAGGATCTACATCTTCCCATTCACACGCAAACATTTTTCCGGAACGGGCAAGGCCAGCCTGGATTTCATCTGCAATGAATAATACATTGTTCTCCTTACAAGTTTCATATGCTTTTTTCAGGAAGCCTTCAGGAGGAATCACAATTCCAGCTTCACCCTGGATTGGCTCAATTAAGAAAGCAGCCGTATTCTCAGTGATTGCTTCTTTAAGCGCGTCAAGGTCTCCGTACGGAATCAGCTTAATGCCAGGAAGCATAGGTCCGAAGCCTCGCTTATATTCTTCTTCAGAAGAAAGCGAAACCGCTGTCATAGTACGGCCATGGAAGTTACCTATACAAGCAATGATTTCCGCCTGATTATCTGCTACCCCTTTTACATCATAAGCCCAGCGGCGTGCAGCTTTAATTGCCGTTTCAACCGCTTCTGCCCCTGTATTCATCGGAAGAGCCATGTCTTTATTTGTCAATTCGCAAATCATTTCATACCAAGGACCCAGCTGATCGTTATGGAAAGCACGTGAAGTTAGCGTTACGCGGTCAGCCTGATCCTTCAGCGCCTTGATGATTTTCGGATGGCGGTGGCCTTGGTTTACAGCTGAATAAGCACTTAGCATATCCATGTATTTATTGCCTTCAGGATCTTCCACCCAAACACCTTCCGCTTTGGAAATAACGATTGGAAGCGGGTGATAATTGTTTGCACCGTATTTTTCAGTTTGTTCGATAAGTGAATGTGATTTTGTCGCTTCAGCCAATTAAAATTCCTCCTATTTCAGAATAGTCCTTTTTATTGTAACGTTAAGCTATTCTACTTTAAACTATTTTGGGTTTTAGCATGCACAGGATATGAAAAATCCCGTACATGCTTTACAAGTCTTAGTACATTTCAGAAGTAGTCTTCGCCTGCATGTGCAGAAGGATGTAGTCAGGACCGCCTGCTTTGGAGTCTGTTCCTGACATGTTGAATCCGCCGAATGGCTGGTATCCAACGATCGCACCTGTACAGCCGCGGTTGAAGTATAGGTTTCCAACATGGAAATCTTCACGCGCCTTTTGGATGTGCTCACGGTTCTGTGTGATCACAGCTCCTGTTAAGCCGTACTCAGTGTTGTTGGCAATTTCAAGCGCATGGTCGAAATCTTTTGCCTTTGTGAAGCCAACGACTGGCCCAAAGATTTCTTCCTGCATTAAGCGCGCGTCTGGTGCAAGGTCAGCGAATACAGTAGGTTTGATAAAGAAGCCCTTAGAATTGTCTCCTTCTCCGCCTGTCATCAGCTTGCCTTCTTCTTTGCCGGTTTCAATGTAGCTCATGATCTTGTCAAATGCACCCTGGTCAATCACTGGACCCATGTAATTGCTTTGGTCTTCAGGGTTGCCCTGCGTTAATTCATTAGTCAGTTCTACCACACGGTTCAGAACCTGATCGTATACATCTTCTACGATCACTGCACGTGAGCATGCCGAGCACTTCTGGCCGGAGAAGCCGAAAGCAGATGCCACGATTGAAGTAGCCGCTAATTCAAGGTCTGCTTCTTTGTCGACAACAATCGTATCCTTACCGCCCATTTCCGCGATGACGCGCTTCAGCCAGATTTGGCCTTCGTTTAATTTAGATGCGCGCTCGTTGATGCGAAGACCTACATCACGTGAACCTGTGAAGGAGATAAAGCGAGTGTCTTTATGGTCAACCAGGTAGTCGCCCACTTCTGCACCGCTGCCCGGAACAAAGTTTAGAACGCCCTTCGGAAGGCCTGCTTCTTCCATCACTTCAACAAATTTCGCAGCCACAACCGGTGTTGTAGAAGCTGGTTTTAATAGAACTGTGTTTCCTGCTACGATCGCAGCAACAGTTGTGCCGGCCATGATCGCAAGCGGGAAGTTCCAAGGAGAGATGATGATGCCCACTCCCAATGGAATGTAATCATAACGGTTATATTCGTTCGGACGGCTGTTAACAGGAACACCGTCTTTGATTTCTAAAATTTGGCGTGCATAGTACTCAAGGAAGTCAATCGCTTCCGCAGTATCAGCATCTGCCTCGTTCCAAGGCTTTCCTGCTTCTTTTGTTAAGAGAGCAGAGAACTCATGCTTGCGGCGGCGGATAATCGCAGCAGCTTTGAATAAAACATCTGCGCGTGTTTCCGGCTTCACTTTTCTCCATGTTTTGAATGCTTCCACAGCAGCCTGCATCGCTTTTTCCGCAAGCTCGCGGTTTGCCTTTGAAACACGGCCAACTACTTCTTCTTTATTAGAAGGATTGATTGATACAATTTTATCTTCAGTAGAAATGCGCTCTCCGCCAATTAAAAGATCATAATCCTGTCCTAAATAGCTTTCGACTGTTTTTAATCCCTGTAAGTACGCTTCACGGTTTTCTTCTGTTTTAAAATTTGTGAAAGGTTCATGTTTGTACGGCTGTACCATGATGCCATCCCCCTTTAATAAATTCATTTTTCATCCACCATTTTGTGATGCAAGAACTGTGCCAGATTTAAAAAGCTGACAAATGAATATTTTTATTAACTAAGAGCAAAATATATTTGCTATTTTTCAAATCACTAATAGTAATTGGTGCAAATTTTAATTGCATATATTTAAATTAGTATATACTATTGAATAAACTGCCGAATGAAGGAGATTACAATGAATCACAGGGAATTTGAACAGCTCCAAATGAAAAGCAAGTTCTTTCAGCGGATATTAGATGAAATTGATGTTGGTGTCCATGTAGTGAATGAGGAAGGACGAACTACATTCTATAATAAAAAAATGGCCCAAATAGAAGGCATGGATTATGAAGATGTATTGGATAAAAATCTGCTGGATGTATTTTCTTTCAATCAGGACGAAGACAGCACCTTACTTCAGGCGCTCAAAAATGGCAGCAAAATTAAAAATGCCAAACAAACCTATTTTAACAATAAGGGACAGGAAATCACCACGATCAATAACACTTTTCCAATTATGGAAAATGATGAACAGATAGGCGCTATGGAAATCGCACGTGATGTGACCAAGCTTGAAAAGCTGATCAGAGAAAATATGAATAAACGCGGAGACACACGCTATACTTTCGATAGTATTATTGGAAGCAGCTCAGAAATCCATGAAGTTATTGAAGCGAGCAAAAGAGCAACCCGGACAAGTTCTTCTGTCCTTATTATCGGGGAGACCGGCACGGGGAAAGAGCTTTTTGCCCAAAGCATCCATAATGGCAGCAGCCGCTCTTCAAAACCATTTATCTCCCAAAATTGCGCTGCTCTTCCTGACAGTCTGATAGAGGGTCTTTTATTCGGCACAAAAAAAGGGGCATTTACAGGCTCCATTGAAAGGCCAGGATTGTTTGAACAGGCAAATGGCGGAACTTTGCTGCTGGATGAAATCAATTCACTTAATCCCTCCCTGCAGGCAAAGCTTTTGAGAGTTTTGCAGGAAAAAACGGTCAGAAGGGTCGGTGACACGAAAGACCGGACAATAGATGTAAGAATTATAGCAACTATTAACGAAGACCCGATTGATGCTATCTCAGAAAACCGCATGCGAAAAGATTTATATTACAGGCTTAGTGTTGTTTCCCTCTTTATTCCGCCTCTGCGTGAGAGAAGAAAGGATATCCGGGATCTTGCACAATTTTTCATAGAAAAATACAATCAGCTATTTGGGATGAATGTAGCGGAAATCGATGAAGAAGTAATGAGCAAATTCGAGCAATACGATTGGCCGGGCAATGTAAGGGAACTGGAGCATATTATCGAAGGTGCCATGAATCTGCTTGATCAGGAAGAAGCGATCAGCTATGTGCATTTGCCTCTTCATTTCCGGAATAAGCCTCAATTCAAGGAGGAACCGCACGAAACCGGTCATTTGGAGGATTTGCTTATACAGAAAAACAAGCCTGTTAAAACACTAGAACAATATATACAGGAAGCTGAGACCTACTATTTAAAGAAAGTCCTTAAACACCATGGCAATAATATAACCCAAGCAGCAAAATCCCTTGGCATGAGCCGGCAAAATCTGCAGTATCGGCTGAAAAAGTACGGATTCAGGAAAGAAAACAGCTGATTAATTCGGCGTGGGAATCTATCGATAACAGAATAAAAAAACGAAAAGCTCCCCACGGGGAGCTTATTTGTATAGAATATCGTCCCTAAGCGCTGCCACACGAGTCAAAGCTTCGTCGATATCCCTCTCACTCACTCCAAAATGGGCAAGTGCATCATGCAGATGCCTGGCAATCGCATCAAAGTGTTCCGGCTGCAGATCCATTCCCTCATGTGCTTTTGCCATGGAATTGCCTGAATACTGATTTGGCCCTCCCAGAGCATAACTGATGAACTTGGATTGATGCCGCTTCTGCTTTGCCATATCAGTATGCTCGAAAAACTGATTGACGGTCGGATCCTTCAATACCAGTTCCTCGTAAAAATAATCAACAACCTTTTCAATAGATTCTCCGCCGCCTACTTTTTCGTAAAGTGTCTGCTCTGCCATATATATCTCTCCTTTCAACAAAATATATTCTTTGCTTACTGAAAGTTCTTATTCAAAAACTTTACAGTCAGAATCAATTTACCTTTACCCTATTATTTTTTCAAAAAACAAAGAAGACTCCGAGGATACGGAGCCTGAAATCTAAGATGCTAATTGATCTTTTTCTTCTATTTCTTTTCGTTCCTGGTCACTCATGAATGTTATTTTGTAGCCAAGCATCGCAAAGATAATAGCCAGGATCGGCACAGTGAAATTTAAAATTGCGTATGGTGCATATTCAAATGGATGAACGGACAGTGTTGACATGATAAACACTGCACAAGTATTCCATGGAACAAAAACGGACGTGACGGTACCTCCATCTTCAAGGGCCCGTGAAAGATTTTTAGATTGCAGGTTTTTATCCTTAAATGCCTGAGTGTACATTCTGCCCGGCAGCAAAATGGAAATATACTGCTCTGCAGCTGCTACATTGGTAAAGAATGCAGATAGCACGGTAGTGGCTACCAAGCTCCTTGCTGAACGGGCCAATTTCAGGATTTGTTCAACAATGGCTTTTAGCATGCCGGTCTGCTCCATAACTCCTCCAAAGGCCATCGCTACTATCGTAAGGGAAACGGTATACATCATATCGTCAATGCCGCCTCTATTAAATAGCTCGTCCACCATCGAGTTCCCTGATTCAATCGAAAACCCGCCCTGGAGTGTATTCACCGCATCCCCTACAGCGCCGCCCTGCACAAAAATATGGCAAAGCCAGCCAAGGAAAACGCCAACCGCAAGCGCGGGCAATGCAGGCACTTTTTTTGCCACTAAACCTATAACAATTAAAGGAACCAATAATAGCCAAGGAGATATGACGAAACTTTCTGATAAAACATTCATTACATCGGTAATCTTCTCACTTTTTACATCATCCCCGCCGAATTGCCTTCCCAAAAGCCAATAAGCAATAATGGCAATGACCAGCGCCGGAATGGTGGTATAAAACATGTGCTTTATATGATCGAAAAGGTCTGTACCTGTAATTCCTGCAGCCAAATTAGTCGTGTCTGACAGCGGAGACATTTTATCTCCAAAATAGGCGCCTGAGATAATAGCCCCTGCAACCATTGGTGCCGGTATGCCCATGCTGATTCCAATACCCATTCCGGCAACGCCAATCGTTCCCATAACAGACCATGAGCTCCCGATTGCAAGAGCAACAATTGCACAAATTATGCAGATGGACACCAGAAACATTGATGGTGTCATTAGCTTCAGCCCATAAAAGACCATTGTCGCTACAATTCCCCCGCCAATCCAGGATCCAATAGTCAAGCCCACCATTATAATAATTAAAATAGCCGGAAGCGCCAGCTTAATGCCTTTATAAAAGCCTTCTTCAATATCATTCCACTTATAGCCAAAACGCCAGGCAATGAAAGCGGATACAATCGTTCCGGCAATTAAAGGCACATGAGGGCTTCCCTCAAACTTAACAATCGTAATAATCATTGCAGCAATCATGACCAGCAGCGGAAGCACCGCAAACCAGAAGGGAATTTTCTTTCCTGTTATTTCTTTCATAATGTTCCTCCTTTTAAAGTTACATGTCTGTTGGTTTAACTATTGCAAGATTAATGCCAAGATATGAAATTCAAACATTTTTCAGACTATTTACCGTAAAAAAATTAATTTACATCGGTTTTATGCAGGTAAGCATGCAAAATATATTGTCGAGCGCCCGCTCATTTTGCATATAAAGCAAATATTTTTTGCATCACAATAAAAAAATAAAAACCGGGCAGCAAAACCCGGTTTTCATTTTTATTACTTCTTAATAAGGTCCTCGCGCTGGGACTGGTCAATCCACTCTTGAAGCTTATCCTTAAGTGTATTGAATCCCTGTGCAGATTCGTCTTCCATTTTGATTGGAGCTGCCTGGCGCTTGCGAGGCTTTCTTGCTTTCGCTTCTGCTTGTGGCGCTTCTTCTGTTGCACGGATTGATAAACCGATTTTTCCTGCTGCTTCGTCAACAGAAAGAACCTTCACTTTTACTTCATCGCCCACTTTAAGATGCTCATTAATATCTTTTACGAAACCATGAGTCACTTCAGAAATGTGGACTAATCCCTGTGTATTCTCATCTAATGCTACGAACGCACCATATGGCTGAATACCCGTTACCTTTCCTGTAATAACACTGCCTACTTCGATTTTCTCAGACATGAAAACACTCCTATTTAAATTCAAATTTTATCTCTTTATACGCAATAAAAAATTATATCACAACTTGATTAAAATATCAAAAGGAATTCAAATGGAAACCCCAGACATTTTATCCCATAAGGAATTACTGACTGTCATTCATTATAATAAAACAATCCGCAAACAATATGTAGACATTCTATTATTTGTTAACTAAATGTTCATGAAGTACAAAAAGGATCTTACGTTTACCGTGATAAAATATAAATAGAAGAAAATGTTAACGGGAGTGATGGATATGTCAAATATAGGCCATAACATTAAAGCTTGCCGCGAACGTGCAAATATGACCCAGCAGCAGCTCGCATTAAAGGTGAGAGTGGGTACGGGAACGATTGCAAAATACGAAAATGGAGATCAGATTCCTGATACACAGACTGTTTTAAGAATCTCAACAGCCCTGGATATTCCAGCTTCTGAACTGCTTGAACAGGAACTGCAGAAGGGCCAGTCAGGAATCGATTATGAAATCGAACAGCTTGTGCGTGAAATAGGCACAAAAAAAGCAAAGCTCATCTTGCGGAAAGCTAAGGAATTCAGTGAGGAAGATTTCCTGCGTGTCATGCAAATGCTATATGAAATAAAATATGATAAAAAAGTTTTATAAAAGGGAGTATAAAAAAGGGAATACTGGTTAGCCTTGAAGTATAAGGCTTTCTAGTATTCCCCCCCTTTTTGAAGTTGACAATCTGTTGTGGATTGTCCTTTTTTTATGCCTTCTGATTTTGCTTTAAGAAATGGCTAATTCTCTTAATCGCTTCCTGCAGAAGTTCCATGGAAGTGGCATAAGAGCAGCGCACATGGCCTTCCCCGCTTTTGCCAAAAATATTGCCTGGCACGACCGCTACCTTTTCCTCCAGCAGCAGCTTTTCTGCAAATTCTTCAGAAGAAAGCCCGGTACTTTCAATAGATGGGAAAGCATAAAAGGCTCCTCCAGGCATATGGCATGATAACCCCAGTTCATTTAGAGACTGAACAAAATAATTCCGCCTGCGCTTATAGCTCTTTTTCATATCCTCAACATCTGATCTGCCGGTCTTCAAGGCTTCAAGTGCAGCAAACTGTGCCATTGTAGGTGCGCACATCATTGCATACTGGTGAATTTTCAGCATTGCCTGTGAGATCTCCTCTGGTGCGCAGACAAACCCCAATCTCCAGCCTGTCATGGCAAACCCCTTTGAAAATCCCGAAATTAAGATTGTTCTTTTCTTCATTTCTCTGATGGCGGCAAAACTCGTATACTCATCATCATATGCAAGCTCCGCATATATTTCATCAGAAAGAACCAGCAAATCGTACCTTTCAGCTATTTGTGCAATGGCGTTCAGTTCATCTCCACTTAACATTGTTCCAGTCGGATTATTGGGTGAACAAAGTATAATGGCTTTCGTCCGGGAGCTTATTACGTTTTCCAGCTGCTCAGGCAGAATCTTAAACCCATTCTCCTTTAAAGTCTGAACCTGGACAGGCACACCTCCTGCAAGAGCTACTAAGGGAACATAGGAAACAAAGCTTGGTTCAACCACAATTACTTCATCACCCGGATCAAGGATTGCCCTTAGAGATATATCCAATGCCTGGCTCGCTCCCACTGTAACGACAATTTCACTTTGGGGTGAATAAGATACTCCAAAGCTTTTTTGCATATAGCCTGCAATTTCCTCCCTCAGCTCCATTAACCCGGCATTAGCTGTATATGAGGTGTATCCCTGCTCAAGGGAAAGGATGGCTGCTTCACGCACTGACCAGGGGGTGATGAAATCAGGTTCTCCCACCCCAAGGGAAATGACTCCTTCCATTCCTGCAGCAAGGTCAAAAAAGCGGCGAATCCCGGAAGGCTTCAGCTCTTCTACCGTTTTGGATAAATAAGACTTCGTTCCCTTCATTACGGTGACACCACAATTCGTTTATCGTCTTCATTTTGTTCAAAAATAGTGCCGTCATGTTTATATTTTTTTAGAATAAAGTGTGTCGTTGTTGACAAGACGGAATCCAGAGTCGACAGCTTCTCTGATACAAATCGGGCGACCTCATTCATGGAACGGCCTTCGATGATAACAGAAAGATCATAGGCGCCGGACATTAGATAGACAGACCTCACCTCTTTGAAACGGTAAATTCTCTGTGCAACTTCATCGAATCCTACCCCCCGCTTTGGAGCTACCTTCACATCAATCATAGCGGTAACTCCCTCATGGCCATCCACCTTTGACCAGTCAATAACAGAATTAAAACGCACAAGCACCTTCATTTCCTCGAGCTTATCTAAAATGGTTTCAGTTTCCGCCACACTTAATTGAGCCATTTTCGCAATGTCTTCCATAGGGATTCGCGCACTATTATTTTCTAAAATTTCCAGAACTTCGATTTGCTTTTCAGTTAATTTCAATACTTGTCGCTCCCATCCTTTAGTGATTTACTCTATAAAATAGTTACATTATAGCAAAAACTTCGAAGAATTAATGTGTCACTTTCATTATTTATTAATTTCTTTAAAATCATATGTGTCAAGATTAAGATTAAGGGGAAAATACTGTGAAAGTGAGTCTAGGAAGGGGAAGGCGCATGGAACAAGCGACATTTTCAGGAATAGAGGCAATTAATGGAACAGATGTTTATTATGAATACTATAAACATGAGTCCTCCAGGAATACCCTGGTTCTGCTGCACGGTTTTCTTTCTTCCACCTTTAGCTTTCGCAGGCTGATTCCTCTGCTGCAAACGGAATTCAATGTGGTATCGATGGATTTGCCGCCCTTCGGCAAAAGCGGGAAATCCCAGCAATTCGTCTACTCCTATAAAAACCTGGCTGATACGGTTATCCGCTTATCAGAAAGGCTGGGCTTTGAAAAAGTCACATTAATAGGGCATTCCATGGGGGGACAGATTGTATTAAATGTTGCACATTCCAACCCTGATTTGGTTGACCAGGCCGTACTGCTGTGCAGTTCCGGGTATATGAAACGAATGAAGCCGCATATCATCTTTTCAAGCTACATACCATTCTTTCATCTGTATGTGAAATTATATCTTCAGCGCTCAGGGGTAAAACAGAATTTAAAAAATGTTGTCTACGATCATTCCATGATTGATGATGAAATGCTCTATGGCTATTTGTCGCCATTTTTAGAAGACGATATTTTCCGGGCCTTAACCAGGATGATTCGCGACAGGGAAGGCGATATGCCTGCTGCTGCATTGAAGAAAATAGAAACACCGTGCCTTCTAATATGGGGAGAACATGACAGGGTCGTTCCGCTTCATATCGGAAAACGGCTGAATAAAGATTTAAAGAATTCCAAGCTGGTGGTATTAAAAGATACCGGTCATCTCGTGCCGGAAGAGCGCCCGGAAGATGTTCTTAAGCACATCAGGAGTTTTATAAATTCCGTTCCAGTGTGCTGATAAAAATGGCAGCCCCTGGACGGAGCTGCCATTTTTTACTTCACATAGCGCAGGAGCCATTATTCTTGATTTCAAGAAGACGCCCGGAGATTTCTATGCACTTTTCCAACGGAATGATTTCCTCAAAGGAAAATTCATATATCGATTGAATCCTCCTGGCTAATTTCACTTGATCATCCAGATCATGGACTGCCTGAACTGAATCCGCAATTTCAGTGTCATAATTGCCCGGCCCCACTCTAAACGGATCCCACTGATCCAGTGTATAAACAAGCAAAAGATTCGTTTGCTGAATTTCCATTTATATCACCTGATTATTATTCGGCTGAATGAAGCCGCAATATTTTAATTTTTAGCATCAATATCATATCATAGAGTCAGGATACATAAAAGAATTTTAAAGGCGGTGACAGAGTTGGATCGTTTTAATTTCCATCAAAAAATCAGCAGGGAAAATACAGCTTCAGTTAAGTGGGATCGGACCAGGGAGGTTTTCGGCAGAACCGATGTATTGCCGATGTGGGTAGCGGACATGGATTTTCAGCCACCCGAGGAAGTGAAGAAAGCCATAGAGGACAGAATAGCTCATGGAGTCTACGGATACACCTTTGCTCCTGATTCAACCGCAGACTCTATCGGACAGTGGCTTTACAGGCGGCATGGCTGGACAATCAATAATGAGTGGATTTTATACAGCACCGGAGTGGTTCCCTCCATCGCAACTGCCATCCAGGCTTTTACGGAAAAAGAGGATAAAGTAATGCTCCAGTCTCCCGTATATACTCCTTTCTTTGAGATGATTAAACAGAATGGCCGCAAAGTCGTTAATTCACAGCTGAAGCTCGAGAACGGCCGGTACGAAATTGATTTTGCCGATTTTGAAGACAAATTGAAAGAAGGAGTGAAACTTTTCCTGCTCTGCAATCCGCACAATCCGGGCGGCCGCATGTGGACAGAAGAGGAACTTAGGAAAATAGGGGAGCTCTGTGTTAAATATAATTGCCTTATTCTTTCCGATGAGATCCATTCTGATTTAATTTATAAAGGCCATAAGCATTATCCCATTGCTTCAATGGATCCACAATTTGCAGATATTACGGTTACCTGCATAGCTCCGACAAAAACCTGGAACCTCGCAGGGATTCAAGCGTCAGCTGCCATTATTAGCAATGAAAAGCTCCGAAAGTCTTTCCAGGCAGAACAGCACAAGCAAGGATTCTTTACGCTGTCGGCCTTCGGAATCATCGGCATGGAAGCAGCTTACCGCCATGGCGAAGAATGGCTCGATGGTCTGATGGATTATCTCGCTGAAAATAAACGGGCTGCAGCTGAATTTATTGGTGAGCACCTTCCCGGTATTCGCCTGATGGAGCCGGATGGCACATATCTGCTATGGCTTGATTGCCGCGGATTGGGATTAAGTGATGCCGAACTGCGCCAAAGTCTTTTGGAAAAAGGGAAACTCGCCCTGGAACCAGGCCCAAAATACGGCCCGGGCGGTGAAGGCTTCGTCCGAATGAACATTGCCTGCCCGCATGAAGTATTGGCGGAGGGACTGGGAAGGCTGAAGCGGGCTTTTGAGTGATAGTATGTGGAGGCACGGCTGAGAAGCCGTGCTTTTCGTGTGTGCTGAGATTGCGATCATTGGTCTCGTTTTTCGGCCTCATGAATCCCATTTCCTTCTCTGGCTCCTTGTTTTCGGCTTCATGAACCCTCCATGGCGACCATTTTCTTCTCTGCCTCCTGGTTTTCGGCCTCATGAACCCTTTATGGCGACCATTTTCTTCTCTGCCTCCTGGTTTTCGGCTTCATGAACCCTCCATGGCGACCATTTTCTTCTCTGGCTCCTCGTTTTCGGCCTCACGAACCCTCCATGGCGACCATTTTCTTCTCTGGCTCCTCGTTTTCGGCCTCACGAACCCTTTATGGCGACCATTTTCTTCTCTGGTTCTCCATAGTCGGCTTCATAATCTCCTCATGCCTCAATCCTGCTTTTTAATATAATAAGAATACTTTCCATGTCCCTGTATTAAATATCTCTTACTTAGTATCCTCCGAACAGTTTTCCTAGACCCAACACCACCGCACCATTCTACTATTGTATTTGCAGTTATTTTCCTATCTGGAAACAAAGCCCTATATTCATTCACACAACGAAGTATCGCAGTGTCCGCCTTTTCTTTCAAGCCACATTCCCCGCACGTTAAGTAACCTTGAGTAAAGGGAGTCATGAACGAAGAACACGAATCACACGGAATCCCTTTTACCAATTGGGCATAGTTATATTCTGAATTCGCATGTAGGGATTCTCCTTCAGACAGTGGGCATTTAACTGCACAGCCAGCTTTATGTTTCGGGATTTTGCCACATTTGGAGTTTTTTTAAATTTCTTAAGGAATCGTTTTAGCTGTGAAGGAAATACGGCTGGAATATTTAGTGGAGCCTGATAAAGCTGAAATCCGGGGTTGATAAATATCAGATGAGAATTGATGGGAAGATGAAAGCCGAGTTCTTTTAGGAGTCCTCGCAAAAGTGTTTCACATCTCTGCAGCTGAAGAAGGGGATTTTTTATTTCTGTTTTGGACGGAAGGGAGTACCATTTTTCGTTTTCTATGCAATAGTCACCTTCGTAGTTTTTTACTTCAAAGACAATAGAGTGCTGCCGGCGATAAGGAGGGTATCGATTTGGAAGTGGGTATTGCTGCTTTCCAGCAGGAGATCATTTAGAATGATGAAAGAGTCCGGGAAGTCCTGAAGTTCCCTGTCAAAATGAAGCTCGCCTGCATTGCCCTTCTCTAAAATAGATATTGATTTTCATCTCTCAATGGCAGCTCAAGCCGGCGGGATAGGAGGCGGAGCAATTCCAGCTCCCTTGGTTCGAAACGGGGTCTATTAATCATATTTCACCTCTCGTATTGGAATAATTTCATTTTAAGAAAAATTCTCCACACTCACAAGTAAAATCCCCTCGCGCTCCAAGCAAGGGGATTTACAGTACATATTCAGCAAGCACGCTCTGCACTTCGTAGATATTCAAGTTTTTATTAAAATGTTTTTCAATTGGTTCGTCTGATCCTGAAATCCAAATTTTCAATTCGGCCTCCAGATCAAAGCTGCCTGCGGTTTCAATGCTAAAATGGGTAATGCTTTTATAAGGGATGCTGTGATACTCGATTTTTTTCCCTGTGATTCCCTGCTTATCCACCAGAATCAGGCGCTTGTTTGTAAAGATGAATAAATCACGGACAAGCCTGTAGGCTTTTTCAACCTGTTCACTCGGAGCAAGGACTGCTGAAAATTCGTCCTGGACCTCCTTAATGTCCGCTTCAGATGCATTGCCGATAAAGCCATCGAAAATCCCCATTTAACCAACCTCCATTATAAGGTTTAACTCCATTATACGGATCATCCGGGAAAATTCCCAGTGATAAAGGCTTTCCCTTTCCGGAAAGCCTTCAGTTATTTATTCTTCTGTAGACTGATCGTCCTGTGCTTTTTTCTGCCCTTCTTCTTTTTTATCTTTTGAAATTCGGCCGCAGGCAATGCGTTCTCCGGAATCTCCTGCCGGCTGGGTCATGCCATCATCCGGCCCGTCATGGATGACAATGGAGGTCCCTTTCTTTGTCAGCAGTGAAGTTTTATCTTCTTTTAACGTGACCTGAGGCGCCATAAAATCAATCTTCACTTTGCCGTCATCCTCTACAATCAGGTTGGGAAGATCACCCGCATGGGATCCTTTTGGATGTAGCAGACCATGCTCCTTATTATCAGGATTGAAATGATTCCCGGCGGATTTGAAATCAGGGGGTTCGCATTTTGCTTCTTCATGGATATGGATGGCAAGCTCCCCCGGCGGCAGCCCGCTCAGATCTCCGGTCAATTTTACTCCGCTCGCCTGTTCCTGCACCTTAATGGTGCCTAATGAATCGCCTGCAGCATTAAACATTTCGACTTCTGTATTTGTAATGTTCTCTTCCCCGCAGCCGGACAGAAGAAGAACAAAACCCAGCATCAAAGCTTTTCTCATGATTGAATCCTCCATCAAGACAATTTGCCTTTAGTGTTGCCCAATCACTTTATTAATAAACAAGAGAAGCGCAATCGCCTTGCTCACTCCCAACTCCTGGAGGGGGCAGACGCCGGAGTTAGATCTTACAAAAAAAGAAGAACAGCCGCTCAGCTGTTCCCCTCTTGTCTATTTTGCCTGTCAATGCGCTCTTCAAGCTCTTTCGCTTTGGCTGCTTCGCGCCTTGATACACGGATTATTAATCTCATGGTAAGAATGGCCCCAACTAAAAAGATGGCAAACGTTACAGCTGCCGGGCCATATTCTGATTTATCTTCCGGAAAATATAGAAATAGTGACAGTACATACCATTGCAGCATTCTAATCAATCCTTTCTGCTAAAAGCAGTGTCCATTAAATTATTATATCAGCAATGGTTGCACAGTCCAATGAACTTATTTCAATACCTCGATCTTTTCAATGACCACATCTTCCACAGGCTTGTCCTGTGCGTCTGTTTCAACCGCTGCGATGCTGTCGACTACATCCATTCCCTCAATAACCTGCCCAAAAACGGTGTGCTTGTTGTCGAGCCAATGCGTACCGCCTTTTTCATAAGCTTTAATGATCTCTTCGGGATAGCCGGCCTTTTCCATTTCTGCTTTCAGGCTTGGATCAAGTGACTTGTTCTGAACAATAAAGAATTGGCTTCCGTTTGTGTTGGGACCGGAATTCGCCATGGATAAAGCTCCGCGGATATTATAAAGCTCATTGGAGAATTCATCCTCAAATGATTCACCGTAAATGCTTTCTCCGCCCCTGCCGGTTCCATCAGGATCGCCTCCCTGAATCATAAAGTCCTGAATGACACGGTGAAAAATCAAGCCATCGTAGTAGCCATCTTCACTGTGCTTAATGAAATTTTCAACAGCTTTTGGGGCCTGGTCCGGGAAAAGTTTAATTTTAATATTCCCTTTTGATGTCTGCATTTCCACCAGTCTTTCATTTCCCTGTACTTCTTCAGTCAGCTGCGGAAAATTGTCCGGAGTTTCACTTGCCTGGTTATTTGTCTGTTTTTCTTCAGTCTCAGAGCCATTTGCATTGTCCGCTTCTTTTTCAGTGCTTGTCCCGCATGCTGACAGGATAAACATCAGAATTAGAATTGGAGTTAACATACGCCATTTCATTATTTTCAGCCTCCTATAAAAAACTAATCATTTTTTAGCTTACCTGATTTATTGAAAATTTGCACTTTGTTTTTTCAGGCTTCATAATAGGGCTAAAGAAAATGAAAAAGGAGAGGTTAGGTTGGCAGAAGTAAATATCGGCGACAAAGTAACAGCCATCTATAAAACAGGCAAATATATCGGGGAAGTGACAGATATCCGGCCGCAGCATTACCTGGTCAGAGTGCTGGGGGTCTTAAAGCATCCCATGCAGGGCGATTTGCATAATCCTAAAGAAGCGGACGTGATGCTTTTTCATGAGCGCCGCGCGCTTGCTTACAGAGAGCAGACCAATGTGCCTAAGCAAATGGTAAAGCCCTTCACAGAAAAAATACCAGACTATAAGGATTCACTGCAAATAGCACTGGATAAAATGAGAACGGAGCTGGAAGGAGATTCTTCTCCATGGGCTGAGCAAAGCATAAGAAATCTCGACTCATTGGAGAATGATTACTTTAAGTAAAATGAAAACAAGCCAAATCGCTTTGATGGATTTGGCTTGTCAGGCAAATTTGTTAAACAGCTTCGAGAAGTCCACCCGGTCGCCAATTGTCGTAGGCTCCGGCTTTTGCAGATACTTTTTATCCTTTTCTACCAATCTGAAAATATTGTAAGTCGTCAAGGCATCATCCAGAGCTCGGTGATGTTTTCCTGTTCCTTCCTTGCCGTATTCCTGAACTGCTTTCCATAATCCTGTCTGGTTTTGGTCACCAAAGAATCGCTTATATTCCATCGAAAGGTCCACTTCCCTGCCCCTGAATGGAAAATCCACTCCAGCCTGGATGCAATTTTTTCTAAGCACCTTCATATCCATATTTCCCCACGTAACGATTGTGCAAGAACGATTTCTGTTCATATCCTTCATTTTTTTGACCAATTCAAGAAAATCCATTCCCTGATCTACTTGTTCCTGTGATATATGCAGAAAGGATTTGCACCGCTCGGACAATATCGGAAACCGGACAGGAGTTACATATGAAGAGAATTCTTCACAAACCTGATTGCTGATAACTGATACAATGCCAGCTTCGATAATTTCCGGAAAAAAACCTCTGAAAGCACTGCCTTTATCAGGCATGGTAAACTCAAAATCAATAAATAGGTATTGATGTTCCTCCCCCATGTTTTCACCTGCTTTCCCTTAAAATTTTACGGACTTAATTTCTTATATTATAGCATGAAATATTTCAATTTTCTGAGTAAATTGCTTTTATGCCGGAAATTCTCCAGCGCTCCCCTTATCTAGCTATCTATTAATGGAATAACCGCACGGCAAGCTGTATATTTCCATTCTTCCCTGCATAAACATAAACCATATTCTAGTAATTTCAAGAGATAAATAGAGAAAAAGGGGGCAGGGTATGAAAAAAGGAATGTGCTGTTTTTTGTTTGCAGTCCTGCTGTCAGTTGGATTCCTAATGCCTGCGAAAGCTGCTGATGCTGAAAAAGAGTTTGAAGATATACTCGAAGAACAGCTTCGAAGCACAGTCCATTATTACAGCGAAAACTCCTTTTCAGTCATTGATGCATACGGATTGCAGGGACAGGTAACAAAGATCGTTACATCTGATGACCTGCAAACATCAGAAAATGAAGAGGTTATTGAGGAATATACTTCCCATATCGGCATTGTTTTTTTGGAATTGGAACAAAAACGGGATGACTTATTTATATTTAAGAAAAAAGATTTCTTTTATTATGATTTTGACAAAAAAGAATTTCTGACAGCATCAAATGTGCTTGGCAATGAATCAATCAGGGAGTTCTTTGAACGGTATGTTGATAATACCGAAAAAAGCATTACCCCATTCTCCAAGTTACTCCTCCTATTCTTCCTTTCCTTTATCATTACGGTTCCGCTAGCCATCATGATTTTCCAAAACCGCGGCCGCAGTAAAACTTAATACAGCAGAAAAAGAGGATGTGCCAAAGCACACCCTCTTTTTCTTATGATGCTGTCTGTATCCTCACATATTCCCTAGGTTCAAATACCTTTAGCTTTTGTTCATTTCCAGCTTCCATTTTATAATCTGCGGGTAATAATTCGACCACTTCTTCGTCCGCAGGAATATAAAATTCCCTTTTGGTTTGGTGGTCCAATATCCAGGCGCCTGCAAACAGCAGGGCAAAGATTGTAATGGCTGCTGAAATTTTATGTTTAATCATGCATAACACCACCTACTAGTAGTGTGCTTGAATGAATGATTTTTTATACATATGTGCATTGTTTTTATATATTTTTTCAAAAAAATTTTTCCTGATACATTCGTGTTTCTACCTATTTAATAAGAATGGATAAATCCTTTACTGATAAGGGTTGGAAGAATGCACAGACTTTCTTTTTAGGTTATAATTTGTTCTGAGGTGCATGAACGGATAGTAATGATGAATATGGCACGACTGTCATGCCTGCCCTGGCTGGATAATATGGGGGAAGGTGGAAAAACTTTTATTAAGCGCTTACTAATTGCAGAAATAGATTATACATTCTGCGGAAGAAAAATACATTATTCAAATATCCATCCTGAACCGTTAGATGCCATATAGCGGCTTCATCAAGCTGCCTGATAGGATACTTCTGTTGAATAACTCGCAATTAATTTAAAGGGGGTAATGTCTTGTCTTTGCTTCACCTGGCAATAATTTCACCATTTTTGCTTGCCATCCTTGTGCCCATTGCGTACAAGCTGTTCAGGCAGATACATACGGGTTGGTTTGTACTTCCTCTGCCAATCCTTTTATTCAGTTATTTTATTTCTTATTTATCCATCACCTCCGATCAGCAGTCCGTCACAAAATCTTTTTCGTGGATACCCGTTCTGGGGATTGATTTCACGGCAAAAGTAGACGGCCTCGGTTTGCTTTTTGCTTTGCTGATTACAGGAATAGGATCACTGGTTGTTCTTTATTCCATCTATTACCTGGATAAAAACAAAGAAAAACTGAACACCTTCTATGTGTACTTGCTTCTATTTATGGGAGCTATGCTTGGGGTTGTCCTATCTGATAACCTGATTGTGCTTTATACTTTCTGGGAATTCACGAGTTTTTCTTCATTCCTGCTAATCGGGTATTGGTATCACAGAGAGAAATCAAGATATGGTGCACAGAAGTCGATGATTATCACGGTTTTCGGCGGTCTTTCTATGCTTGGAGGCATCATCCTTCTTTATTTGATGACAGGCACTTTCAGCATTTCGGAAATTATCACTGGATCAGATGAGATATTTTCACATTCATTATTCGTTCCTGCTCTGCTTTGCTTTTTACTGGGGGCATTTACCAAGTCCGCGCAATTTCCATTTCACATCTGGCTGCCGGATGCCATGGAAGCTCCAACACCCGTCAGTGCATATCTGCACTCGGCAACGATGGTTAAAGCAGGAATTTATTTAGTAGCACGTATGAGCCCGGTATTTGCCGAGCATTCGCTCTGGCTTTGGCTCATTGCAGGATTTGGAATTACAACCTTATTCTGGGGTTCTTTTTCAGCTGTCAAACAGACTGACCTTAAAGCCATCCTGGCTTTCTCAACGGTCAGTCAGCTGGGGATGATCATGTCCCTTCTTGGCATCGGTGCTGCAGCGCTTCACTTCGAAACAGTGGATGACAGTTATTTTACGGTTGCCACTACAGCTGCTGTTTTTCATTTGATCAACCATGCTACCTTTAAAGGAAGTCTCTTCATGGTAGCCGGAATTGTAGATCACGAAACCGGAACCCGTGATATCCGCAAGCTTGGCGGTCTGATGAACTTTATGCCGATTACCTTTACTTTGGCGATCATCGGCACATTTTCCATGGCCGGGCTTCCGCCTTTCAATGGGTTCTTAAGTAAGGAAATGTTCTTCACAGGAATGGTCCGTGTTTTGGAAATGGATATTTTCAATTTGGATACATGGGGATTCTTGTTCCCTGTTATTGCCTGGGTGGCAAGTGTATTCACGTTCATTTACAGCATGATTCTTGTATTCAAAACGTTCACTGGCAAATTCCAGCCTGAGCAATTAGAAAAGAAGCCGCATGAAGCTCCAATCGGGATGCTGATTTCACCCATTATCCTGGCTTCACTAGTGATCATTATCGGTTTCTTCCCTAATATTATTTCAAACACGCTCATCTCCCCGGCACAGGCTGCCATCATGCCTGTTGAAGGGTATGTGTATGATACACATATATACTTCTGGCATGGATTTACGCCTGAACTGTTCATGACTTTAGGTGTTATTACATTGGGAATTCTGCTTTTTGTCACTCTGCCGAAGTGGAGAAGAGTATATGATTTCTTCCCTGAAAAATTGGCTCTGAATCGTTTTTACGATTCTATGCTGGAAGTATCACAGAGGGCTTCCTTCAAGTTAACAAGATTATATATGAACGGATTCATCAGAACCTATCTTGTGTATATTTTTTCATTTTTCATTGTTGCTCTGGCTTCCACCCTGGTTCTGAAAGATGCTTTTAAATTCGATACGAGCGATGTGGCAACCATCCATTATGCTGAGGTTCTGCTGGCATTAGTCATCGCTGCTGCATCTATTTCCATTCTTTTTGTAAAGTCCAGAATGACATCCATCATTCTGCTGGGGGCAGTCGGATATACCGTTTCATTGTTCTTTGTTATTTTTAGGGCCCCTGACCTTGCATTAACACAGCTTGTAATCGAAACTATTTCTGTCTCTTTGTTCCTGCTAGCTTTCTACCATCTGCCAAAGCTCCGGCATGAGGAGCGGATGGGATTTAAAATGACGAATGCCCTTATTTCTGTTGGAGTGGGCGCAATTGTAACGATGATTGCCTTATCTGCCCACAGCAATAAGATGTTTCCTTCAATTGCGCAATATTACGTTGAGAATACGTATAAGGAGGCAGCCGGGAAAAACATGGTAAACGTTATTCTTGTTGATTTCCGGGGTTTTGATACCATGTTTGAAATTACGGTTCTTGGAATTGCAGCTCTTGGAATTTTCGCTATGATCAAACTTCGCCTGGAAGGGGGAAAGAAAAATGAAAACAAATGATATTATTTTGCAGACCGCTACAAAAGTAGTTTTGTTTCTCATTGTTCTTTTCTCTGTCCATATCTTTTTTGCCGGCCATTATACACCGGGCGGCGGATTTGTTGGGGGTTTGCTGACATCGGGGGCAATCGTGCTGCTGCTGCTGGCTTTTGATATGAAAACTGTCTCCAAGATTCTTCCTGTCAATTATATTCACATGATTGCAGTTGGACTGCTTTTTGCGATTGGTACAGGGGCGGGAGCATTGCTATTTAATGTCCCTTTCCTTACCCATGCCTTTGGACATATTGACCTGCCAGTTCTGGGGGACACTTCCCTCCATACAGCTACACTGTTTGACCTTGGTGTTTTTCTGGTTGTTGTTGGCGTTACGATGACCATTATTCAAACGATAGGGGAGGATGAATAATGGAAATATTAATGGCTTTCGTAATTGGAATTTTATTTATGTCAGCTACTTATCTCATGCTGTCAAAAAGCTTGCTGCGCATTATTGTCGGAACCGGGCTTTTAAGCCATGGAGCACATATGCTGATATTAACGATGGGCGGCTTAAAAAAAGGGGCTGCCCCGCTGCTGGGTGAAAACGCACCCTCCTATACCGATCCGATTCCCCAGGCTCTTATCCTGACGGCAATTGTAATCAGCTTCGGGGTCACTGCGTTTTTCCTGGTTCTGGCATACCGTGCCTACCAGGAGCTTGGCACTGATAATATGGATCGAATGAGAGGAACTGAAGGAAATGATTAACTTTTTAATATTGCCCATCCTGATCCCTTTAGTTACAGGTGTCCTTCTCATCTTTGCTTCTAAAAGAATCATGCTGCAAAGGTGGATTGCAGGCATTTCATCAGTGATTGCGATCATTTTTTCAGCCCTGCTGGTTCAGAAGGTCCGAGTCAGCGGGATCCAAACGCTGGATGTTTCAAGCTGGGAGGCTCCGTTTGGGATCACGCTTGTTTCTGACATGATGTCAGCTCTGCTGGTGCTTACAACCAGTATAATCGCATTTCTATGTCTGATTTATTCATTTTGGAGCATCGGGGAAGCCAGAGAGAAGTTTTACTATTATGCTGCATTCAACTTTTTAATTGTTGGCGTAAACGGTGCCTTTACAACAGGGGATATCTTCAACCTTTTCGTATTTTTCGAGGTTATGCTGATGGCTTCCTATGTTTTGCTTGTATTGGGAGGAAAGAAGGCACAGCTTAGGGAGTCAATTAAATACATCCTTGTGAATGTAATATCATCCGCTCTGTTTGTTATAGCTGTAGCCTATCTTTATTCTGTAGTAGGAACGCTTAATATGGCGCATATATCCGTCCGTATCAGCGAAGCAAGCCAAGGGAATCCCCCAGGAATCATTACAGTGATTGCTGTGCTATTTTTAATCGTATTTGGATTGAAAGGCGCCATTTTTCCATTATATTTCTGGATGCCAGGCTCTTACTATGCACCGCCTGCTCCTGTTTTGGCTTTATTCGGAGCGCTGCTGACAAAGGTCGGAGTTTACTCCATTACAAGAACCTATACGCTGTTCTTTTATCACGATACTGGCTTTACCCATCAGCTCTTAAGCTTTTTGGCAATTATGTCGATCATCGCAGGAGTCATTGGGGCAATTGCCTACTGGGATATTAAAAAAATCATCATCTACAATATCATCATTGCTGTAGGGGCAATTTTGTTTGGAGTATCAGCTATGACGACTGATTCCCTTACCGGGTCAATCTTCTATTTGATTCATGATATGATTATTAAGGCGGCTCTATTCTTACTTGCCGGCATCGTGATTGCAATTGCCGGAACAAGCAATTTGCATAAGATAAGCGGGTTGATCAAGCGCTATCCCGGTCTGGGATGGACCTTCTTCATCGCAGCGCTTGCTCTTGCGGGAATTCCTCCGTTAAGCGGGTTTGTTGGAAAGCTTCTAATTGTTAAAGGCGGATTTGAAGCAGAACATTACTGGGGAGCAGGGATCGTCTTAATGTCCAGTCTTCTTGTGCTGTTTTCAATCATGAAAGTCTTCATTAATGGCTTTTGGGGTACACCTCGCGCCTATAAAGGGGAAGACAAAGTACCTGTCGGCAAAATGTTGATTGCCCCAGTAATCCTTGTTATCATTGCCGTTTTCTACGGAGCCGGCTCGGAGTTTGTTTATCCGTATATCTTACAGGCTGCTGAAACTCTTGCAAATCCGGAAATATATATTGAAGCAGTTTTAAAGGAGTATTGAGTATGGCATTTCAAATATTATTAAATGTGTTCCTTGGGTTTATGTGGATGTTTTTAACAGGATCATACGAACCGGTTGCGTTCCTTAAAGGATACCTTTTTGGCCTGCTCATCATCTTTACTTTCAGAAGATTTTTCGATTCACGCTTTTATCTATTAAGAGTTGTAGCGGTAATCAATCTTTTGTTTCTTTTCATCAAAGAGCTTATCTTAGCGAACATCGGCGTGCTTAAAGTATTGTTAAGACCCAAACTTGATATGCGGCCAGGCATTTTCGCCTATCCTACTGTTCTGAAAAAGGATTGGGAAATAACAGTGCTTTCGAATTTGATCACACTTACTCCAGGGACATTGGTTGTAGATGTTTCCCCGGATAACAAGATTCTTTACATTCATGCAATTGATATTGAAGATGCAGAGGAAACCATTGATTCTATCCGGAATTCGTTTGAAAAAGCAATCTTGGAGGTGAGCCGGTAATGCTGAATACTGTTGTTCTAAGTGCCATCCTTATCATTTCGGCTGCCACCATCGGTTTGATCTACAGAGTGATCAAAGGGCCGACCACGCCAGACCGTGTGGTTGCACTTGATGCTATTGGCATAAATCTTGTTGCAATTGTTGCATTGATTTCTATCGCCCTTAATACAAGTGCGTTTGTGGAGGTTATCCTTCTGATCGGGATTCTTGCCTTTATAGGGACCGTAGCCTTCTCTAAATATCTGGAGAAGGGGGTTATTATCGAAAATGAACGAGATCGCTAATATTGTCATTATTGCGCTGATTATTCTGGGAGCTTTTTTAAGCCTTGTCGCTGCATATGGCGTTATCAGACTTCCTGATATTTATACCAGGAACCATGCGGCATCCAAGTCTGCTACACTGGGGGTTATGTCCATACTGCTCGGAGCCCTGCTGTTCTTTTATGTTAAAGATGGCTTTTTCAATTCCAGAGTGCTGCTCGGAATTATATTCATCTTCATGACATCACCTGTAGCCGGGCATTTAATTGCCCGGGCTGCCTATAACTCCGGTGTAGAGCTATGGGATAAAAGTGTGCAGGATGACTTGAAAGATGCACCACATATGAAGAAGACAAGCAGCAAGGAACAATCATAAAGTGAAACTTCAATCAGTGGAGTTTTTTCCCACTGATTGTTAGTTGAACCAATCGGGCCTTTACGGGCAGTTTGACCCCGCTTATCCTCCTTTGATTCCTCTGAGTCTTGAAGTGAGGGTCTTACTGCCCGTTAGACTGCGATAAATAGAAAAACCGCAAGAGAAATCCTCTTGCGGTTTTTTATTATTTATTTTCTTTTAATTACTGCCATAGTACATCTTGATGTGCATACCAGCTTGTCATTTTCATCAGTTATTTTAATATCCCAAACCATTGTGGTTCTTCCCTGATGCAGCACTGTTGCGACAGCCGTCACGATTCCATCTTTTTTAGCACGTATATGGTTAGCATTGATCTCAAGCCCTGCAACGGATTCCGTTTCTTTGTCGCAAAGTTCAAATGCTCCAATACTTGCAACAGTTTCTGCAAGGGCGACAGATGCCCCTCCATGAAGGAGGCCAAACGGCTGGCGGGTGCGTTCATCAACAGGCATAGTGGCAACTACACGGCCTTTTTCAAGTGACACGATTTCCATTCCGAGTGTTTCGATTAGAGTACCTTTCAATTCCATTCCCCAATCCCCTTTCGCTATGTAAAATGTTGTCATACTATACTTCATTATATAGGAACAAACTATGGATGTCCTCTTGGACAATCACAACAAAGAGGTGACCGTCATGAATCGTGTACGCGAAGGATTAATTCCAGCAGTTCTCGGCACCGCTGTTACTGCGGCAGGCTATGCAATGAGACAAAACCGCAGAACAAACAATATGTTATCAGATACCATCGTTGGTTTTGGGCTCGCCCATATTGTACTTGGAGCCATCGATCTGGTAGAGCACCGCAATCAGTACTAAGTTAGAAAAGCGCAAGCCGCCCACCCCCGACATTTCGAGGGGGCAGGCGGCTTGCGCTAGACATTTAAAAAGGCAGCTCCCGGCTGCCTTTTTATTATTATAGTCCCAGCCCCTGATCATGCAGCTTTTCTTGCTCCTTCCCGCGTTTTCTTCTGGCAAAGCGAAAAATGAGGAAGATCGCTGCAAAGCCTGCCAGGCCAAGCAGTATTTCTTTTTCATGTTTGATGATGGTGTCAATATGATCTCCAAATACGTAGCCGATCGCAAAGGCTAAAGACAGCCAGATCAGTGCGCCGCTGTATGCAAATAAAGCGAATTTTTTAAATGGCAATTTACTGAAGCCGTATAAAAAGGGGAGGAAGTTTCGGATACCCGGAACAAAATAGCTGAAGGAGAGGGAAAAGGCATGATACTTTTCCATTAGCTTTAGAGAAGAATCAATCGTTTTAGACATCCTTTTGCTTTTATAAAAATACTTTAGCAAAGGCCTTCCGATCAAACGCCCGATGGTATAACAGGTTGACAATGCCGCCAAAATGCCAAGATAAATGACAATGAATGCAAACACAGGATGAAGCGTTTTTAAAGAGGAAGAAAGTCCAACAGTCATAACAATCAATTCATTTGGCACAGGAAAAATAAAAACTCCAACCCAAAGCCAGAGAAACAGCCCCAAATATCCGTTATTTTCAATGATTTCCAAAATCAGTTCCAGTTCCATCCGGGGCCTCCAATCTATGTAAGCTTTGCACACTTATTTACCACACTAATATATTCTTCATTCCCTTCTTTTACCCCTTTTCTAATAATATCAATCCTTATAAAAATTCTCTTCCTATCCACCTCGTGTGCCGGATTCATGCATAACTTTTGAGAAAGCAATTTGTTCCATCATAGGAATAGCCTTGATTTCATATATTGGGAATGCGTGTATTTATTATTAATCGAAAGGGGCAGAACCGGATGTACCCCTATTATTATTTTCGCTACCCAAAGCCCGGATATAATCCTCAGCTTCAAAGCTGCTGGAATACGCAGGCCTATCAGTCTTATTATCACCCTGTGCATTTCTACAGGACCTTGCCTGCTGTCGATCCGCAAATGTTCATGAGCTCTGCAAAAAAAATGGAGGTCCTCATGAGAGATGCCAGCACATTGCTTGTAAATATGGCAGAGTCAAAAAAATTTTCTTATGAACTGATGTCAGCGGCCCAGCAGTCCAACAAGGCAGCAGTCGAAAATCTGCTGAAATCGACTGGCATCTCGCGAGTCCCTTCTGTTGACTATACACCCGACGGGCTAAGACTTCATTTCGAATCAGACAAAGAGGATCCTCAGAAATGCTGTGATTTAACGCTTAAATTGAGATGGATGTAAAAACAAAATCGGAAGCGCCTTGCTCACGATAGAACGCAGACTAAAAGCGCCACGTCCTGTGGCAACGTCTGCATGACCCCCATCCTGGGGGCCTCAAGCACAAGACGAGCCTCACGGAAAGGCGTTCTTTGCCTTTTTGGGAGGATTGCCCGAAATGTGGAGGCGACTGCCCAGGGACGAGAGGCATAAGACGGTTCCTGTAAGAAGGCGTACTTCCTTCTGAAAGGAAACGGCTTATGACCCCGAGTCCCTAGGAGCCGAAACAAGCCATGCTTGTGACCTCGAGGGGGTAGGCGCTGGAGCTAGATGCAGACACTCTTCCACAGAGTTAATCACCTTGTTCGATTTTATATGTCCTATCCAATAAAAAAGCTCTCAATCAAGAGAGCTTTTCACGTGTTTAACGATAATATGGATTTCCATATGGGCCATAGCCAGGGTATCCGCCACCGCCGTAAGGAGCATAAGGTGCTCCTGGCGGGCCATAGAAAGGCGGCGGAGGGCCGTAGAATGGACGTGGGGCAAATAAAGCTGCTCCCAGCCCGCCTCCCAGGAAACCGCCGATCAAGCCGCCGACAAAAGGAGCTCCTAAAAAGAAAAACCTTTCGTTCCCGTTTCTATATGGTCCTCTATAATAATACATGCAGGGTAACCTCCTTCATTTTCAATCCCTTCTCTATTTAATATGCAGATGTCCTTATTTTGAGTGGGCTACTAGAAAAGCGGAAGGCGCCCATTGGAACGCAGACTAAAATCGCCACGTCCTGTGGCAACGTCTGCATGACCCCCATCCTGCGGGCCTCAAGCATAAGACGAGCCGGCTAAAAGGTTGTTCTTTAACCTTTTGGACGGATTGGCTTAGACCCGAGAGCCGATGGCGCCTGGAGCTAGACATCACTAGGAAAGCGGAAGGCTCCTCGACTGCACAAAACAAAATCCCCTTAGCCTTTTGGCCAAGGGGATTTTTGGTCTATTAGTTAGCTGCTTTTACTTTAGCAAATGCATCTTCGACAGATACATACTCATAGCCAAGGTCTTTAGCAACCGCTGGGTATGTGATGCTGCCGTTTACAACGTTTACGCCAAGTTTTAGTGCTGCATTGTCTTCAATCGCTTTTACTACACCTTTGTTTGCAATTTGCAGAGCATAGTTGATTGTAACGTTTGTAAGAGCAATAGTAGATGTTCTTGGAACTGCACCAGGCATGTTTGCAACAGCATAGTGAACAACGCCATGCTTATCATATGTTGGGTTGTCATGAGTTGTAATGTGATCAACTGTTTCGAAAATACCGCCCTGGTCAATCGCTACGTCAACAACTACTGAACCAGGCTTCATTGTTTTAATCATTTCTTCTGTTACAAGCTTAGGCGCTTTCGCTCCCGGGATTAGAACCGCACCAATAACCAGGTCAGCATCTTTAACAGCTTGTGCAATGTTGAAAGGATTAGACATTAAAGTTTGGATGCTGTTTCCGAAGATATCGTCAAGCTGGCGCAGACGCTCTGGACTTAAGTCGATGATTGTAACTTGCGCGCCAAGTCCGATTGCCATTTTCGCTGCGTTGATTCCAACCACACCGCCGCCAACGATGGTAACTTTTCCGCGAGATACCCCTGGAACACCTGCAAGAAGGATTCCCATTCCGCCATTCGTCTTCTGAAGGAATTGAGCTCCAATTTGAGCAGACATGCGTCCTGCAACTTCACTCATTGGAGTTAGAAGAGGCAATGTGCGGTTTACTTCTACTGTTTCATAAGCAATCGCTGTAACACCTTTTTCAGTTAATGCTTTTGCAAGCTCAGGCTCTGCTGCAAGGTGAAGGTATGTGAAAAGAACTAAACCTTCACGGAAATAGCCATACTCGGATGGAAGCGGCTCTTTAACCTTCATAACCATTTCAGCTGCCCATGCTTCTGCAGCAGTATCTACGATAACGGCTCCTACTTCAGTATAATCTTCGTTAGTGAAACCGCTTCCAATTCCTGCATCGATTTCTACTAATACTTTATGTCCGGACTTTACTAATGCGTCAACGCTTGCTGGTGTCGCAGCAACACGATTTTCGTTGTTTTTAATCTCTTTAGGTACTCCAATAATCATGGAAAAATCCCCTTTCAATCTATCAATTATGATATTTACTATTGTCAGTATAATAATTTTAGTAAAGCGCTGTCATTGTTAAATCGATAAAATAAAAGAGCCTCCATTTGTGAAAATCTACAAATGAGGACTCTTCTTTTCCATTCTCCGGATTTTAAGTTCAAGATATAAAGATAGCTTTGTATTCGTATTCTTCAGGTCAACTTTCCCAATATCGGTTATCCTCTTTAATCGGTAATTCAGTGTATTCATATGAATATGCAGTTTTTTAGCTGTTTCATTCACATTGCTGTCATGATCAATGAATGCTTCCAGAGTAGTGAGCAGATTGGTCCGGTGCTCAACGTCATATTTAGTAATCTTTTCGATAGCCGGGTGCTCATACAGTTCCTGCCGTTTCTTTTCAAGGATTGCATCAAGATAGCGGAAAATGCCAAGCTGCTGATAGCTGTAAACATGATGGATCTCTTCCGGGAATTGTTCTTTAAGACGCAGAACCTGCAATGCCTCCTGATAGCTTTTTTCCACTTTTTCAAAGTGCTGATATGTTGTTCCTGTTGCCCCGTTAATATCGTCAATGCCAAATCGCGTTTTCATTTGATCAATGAAAAACTGGATGAATTCGATAAAAGTATTTTCAGCTAGAGCAGGTTCAGGCGGCACTGCTAAAATAATAAATTCATTCCCCATCCCGGCATGAAAGGTTATATGAACCTTTTGACTTGTCGTGATCAGATAGATGATGTTTTGTTCAATTTTAGAGGTCACTTCTTCTTTAAATCTAAAGACAAGCACAGCAAACGGCGATGGCGGTTTTATGCTTAATTCCTCAAATCTTTCTGCGATTTCATCATGGGTATGGAAATGGCCGGTTAACAGCTCCCAGAAAAAATCCCGGTATCCCTCAGCTCTTTTTTTCTTTTGGGCGTTTAATCTTAACATTTCCGTCCTTGCAGACTGTGCGGCCAGCTTTAGCAGATTCAGCTTGCTTTCTGTTAAGGCGGCTTCCTCTTCGACTGCCCAGATGTAGCCTAATACCTCATTATGATTGCGTATGGAAATGGCTACCCGATTTCCCAGTCCAATTTCCATTATTTCAGGGATTCTAAGCGGTTCACCGCTTTGCATCAGCTGGGGGATCACCCGTTCTTTCCATAAACGATTGATCACCTTTTCAGGAACCTTTCTGCTTATAATCGTTGCGATTCTCGCGGTATCTGTCTGGTCATCATGTGTACTGTATGCCAGCAGGCGATGATTAACATCTTCTATTGTAACAGGGCATTCCAGGACATCGCGGATCTTATCTACCAATTCCTCCAGATCACTAAATGCCCTCTTAAACGGATCTTTTTCCATTTTATTATCACCCAATCGTAAAACTTCTTTAAATTGCACTTTTTCTATCCTATTATATTATACCTCAATCACACACTGTACTCTACCAAAGCCATCAAGCCATTCGACAAAATTCGAGCGGTGCCTGCCTCCGTTTTTATAAAATTTCTAATAGTTTTACTTTTTTTATTTGACTTGAAGTTATATTCAGATAATTTTACAATAGGACATGCTCACAAAAAAATCATATATTAATAGGTTGGTCAAAGTAATTGAAAGCGTTAACATTTGGGAGGCGATGATTTTATGCTTGAAACGCTTAATAAAATTAACGGGGTGCTCTGGGGTACACCAAGTTTGATTTTGCTTTTTGGTACAGGTGTTCTTTTAACATTCATGCTGAAGGGTCTTCAATTCAGAAGGCTGATATATGCGTTTAAATTAGGATTTACAAAAGAAGGACAGGCTTCATCCAATGATGAAGGAGATGTCAGTAACTTTAAGGCTCTTATGACAGCTCTCGCAGCAACCATTGGTAATGGTAATATCGCCGGTGTTGCCACTGCGATTACACTCGGGGGACCAGGAGCCATCTTCTGGATGTGGGTTGTTGGTTTGCTTGGAATGGCAACCAAGTATGCTGAAGCATTACTGGCAATGAAATACCGTGTGAAAAATGCAAATGGCGAGTACTCCAGCGGACCGATGTATTATGTGGAACGCGGTCTCGGCAAAAAGTTTAAATGGCTTGCAGTTGCCTTTGCGGTCTTTGGTGCTTTTGCGGCACTGGGCATTGGAAACAGTGTTCAATCGAATACGATTGCAGCTGTTATGGATACTTCATTCGGGATTAATAATTGGATAACAGGTGTCATACTTGCTGTGTTGGCTGCCTTAATCATCTTTGGCGGCATTCAGCGCATCAGTACTGTAGCAGGATTCTTTGTTCCAGTTATGGCTGTTCTATATATCGGCGGAGCATTACTGATACTTGCTGTTAACTATGATCAAATCATTCCTGGTTTCCAGACAATCTTCTACTATGCATTCAATCCGGTAGCAGCAACCGGCGGTTTTGTCGGTGTTGTCGTGTCTGAAGCAATCAAGAATGGTGTTTCAAGGGGTATTTTCTCTAATGAAGCCGGTCTTGGTACAGCAGCGCTTATTGCAGGAAACGCAAAGACAGACCACCCTGTAAAACAGGCTCTTGTTGCGATGACTGGTACATTTATAGTTACAATCGTAGTTTGTACGATGACCGGCCTGGTTCTTATCATGACTGGTTTCTGGGACACAACAGGCGGATTGATCTCTGGTGTGGCGCATGACGGCAGCCTTGACGGCGGAGCATTAACAAGTGCAGCCTTTTCCCATGTTCTTGGAACAGCGGGTGAATATATCGTTGCATTCTCTGTTATCTTCTTCGGTTTCTCAACGATTGTCGGCTGGTATGTATATGGTGAAAAATGCTTTGAATACCTTGTTGGCACAAAAGGAATTATGGGCTACCGTGCCATTTACATTTTCGCGACTGGCATCGGTGCAGTTGCCAACTTAACAACTGTTTGGGCTTTCGCAGATATGGCAAATGCCTTAATGATGATTCCTAACTTAATTGCATTAATCCTATTAAGCAAAGTGGTTGTTAAAGATACTAATGAATTCTTTGAAAATCATTATAAAGCAGCCAATAAGCAGCTTAAGAAAGCTGGCTGATATATGTAGAACAAACACAGGTCCCTGATCTGTGTTTGTTTTTTGTTAAAACGGAAATAACGGCAGATCATTTTTTTCGTGAATGTAGGCGAATATTCGATAGTGATAAAGAAATTCGCCAGTGAATATTCCCTCTTCTTCAAAAGAATAAGCATCTAAAAACGCTTCTATTCTGTCTTCATCTTCTTCATCCCATACCCCTGTCATCCAGACTTTATAGGCAAGCTTGCCGTTTAAACCGGGATATCCGCTTTCTTCAAAAAGCTCCTCGATTTGCTCCCTTTCCACCTTTTCGCCTCCCCCCTCCGTTTGTTATCCATCCTTTTCTGTTTTTGTCTTCCTTATACATTTTTGGGACAAGGCAAATATACAATTTTAGCACCACATGAGGTGAACTTGTCTATACTATATCGAAGTCTATTTTAAATATCAGGATTGCTATTAATAACAAATAAGGGAGGGATAACGTTGGAATTGAACGAGTTATTTCATTTAGGCAATAAAACAGCCATTGTTACTGGAGGAGGACGCGGACTCGGAGAGCAAATGGCAAATGCACTTGGGGATGCAGGAGCAAATGTTGTCGTCTGCTCACGCAGAATTGAAGCATGTGAGCATGTCAGAAAAAACCTTGAAGCCAAGGGAGTTAAAGCTCTGGCTATCGAATGTGACATCACCAATGAAGAAGACATTCAAAAGGTCATCCAAAAGACCTTGGAGACATTTGGAAGCATCGATATCCTCATTAATAATAGCGGTACTTCCTGGGTTGCACCTTTTCTGGATTTGTCTGCTGATAAATGGGACAAAGTCATGAATGTGAACTTAAAAGGGCTATTTTTATTTTCACAGGCTGCCGCAAAAGTGATGACGAAGCAGGGAAGCGGCAAAATCATTAATATTTCTTCAGTAAATGGCATGAGAGGCACCCACTCGACATTTCTTGATGCAGTGGCTTACAGTACAAGTAAAGGAGCAGTTATTGCACTTACTAAAGATTTAGCTGTAAAATTGGCCCCTGCCAACATTCAAGTAAACGCTATTGCTCCAGGCTTCTTTCCTACCAGAATTACCAAGGTTCTTGAAAAATCGAGTTCAGTTATTCTCAGAAAGATTCCTGCCGGAAGATTTGGAAGCGAACATGACTTAAAAGGAGCAGCTGTCTTTTTATCATCCAAAGCGTCTGATTACGTGACAGGACAGGTATTAGTCGTAGATGGAGGAATGACGGTTAACCTTTAAGATTTCACAGAGCTAACTTCATAGAAAGGAGAAAGTTTATGTCTATTAACCATACAGAAGCCATATTGCAGGCAATAAAAAAGTTAGGGACAAAAGTGGAAAGAGAACTGAATGAATCTATTCAGAACTCTATTAACAAAGAAGATATTTTCAAAAACTTAGTCACTCGTTCCGAGGTGACCGCAGCAAGCATGAAAAAACTCCGGGACGCCATTGAGACACTATCCATCCCTCTTAATTTCCCTACCAAGACTGACGTGGCAAATGCAGCAAAACTAACTGTGCAGGCTGAAGAAAAAATGGATCAGATTGACGAAAAAGTCATCGCTTTGGCCAGATCAATTGAGGAAATAAAAAAAGCACTTGGCAGCCCTGCTGAAAGCGCGGAAAAATAAATGGAACAAAATACAGCTTCCAAAAAACTGCTTGGATTCGTTAATACTCTTTTACAGCCTGAACCGGAGATCAATTTAACTCCAAGGACTGCAGTCTGGAAAAGAAATAAGGCAACTCTCTGGCACTATGCCCCTTCCAGCAAAAAATACACTATTCCCATTTTCCTTGTTTATTCACTTGTCAATCAGCCCTTTATTTTAGACCTGGGACCACAGAACAGTTTAATCGAAGCTTTAATTAACAGCGGGTATGATGTCTATTTGCTGGATTTCGGGATTCCGGGCTATGAGGATAAAGACATTACGATGGAAGATTATATTACTGAATACATCCAGAAGGGGGTAAAAAGAGCTTTATATCACTCGGGAGCAGACGAAATAACTGTCATGGGCTTTTGCCTGGGCGGCACATTTGCAGCCATTTATGCGGCCATTGCGGATGAACCTGTCAAAAACTTAGTATTGTCTGTTGCACCGGTTGATTTCAGCATTGTCCCGGTCTTTGATAAATGGGCAGATGAGCTGCGAAATGGAGAAGGCAGCCTGGATGACACTTTTGATGCATGGGGACTTATCCCCGCCTTTGCCATTAAATCAGGTATGCGGCTATTTACTTCCCCCCTTTATTACTCTCCATATTTTTCGCTTCTGGCCAGGGCCGACGATGAAGTATATGCTTCCCGCTGGAAGAGATTTAACCATTGGACCAATGGCCATATTCCATTTGCAGGGGCTGCACTGAAGCAAATCCATCAAGATCTTTTAAAAGACAATAAGCTTGTGAACGGTGCATTAACGATCGGAGAAAAGAAAGCCGTCCTCAGTAATATAAAAGCTAATTTGCTCGCTGTCGCTTCAGATAATGACCGTCTTGTTCCAAAAGAACAGATTATTCCGATCATGGACTTAGTGTCTAGTGCTGATAAAACTTTTCATCTCCTTCAGGGCGGGCATGCCAACCTTACTTCAGAAGGAAAAGTTCCTGACTATATGGACAAATGGCTGTCAGCAAGATCAGGACAGATAATATTTTAATTCCCCTGCCTCTGCAGGGGATTCAATATTTAAAGGAGGTAACTTGATGACTTTATGGAATTATCCAAATTATATTATAAACGATTACTCCATCAGTGCTTATATGGGTTTTGCTTCAGTTGTGTTTAGAGACTTATTTCCTGCTTAGTTTTAAGACCATGCAATTGCTGCATGGTTTTATTTTTTTGTGTTAGCTCAAATGGTGTTTTTACATGCCAAGCTGCAAATAATAAGCAAATGAACAAAAGGCGTTCACAGGAAAGCGTTAAGCAGTTATCTGCCCAAGGACAGAAAAGGAGACTAAAAATGGACATAAAGATTTTCAAGGCAATCAGCCGTTTATCCGGACGTATGGCTTTCATGGACTTTTTGATGATTCTTTTATCAAATAGGGCAAGGTATTTATTTTTATTTGTACTGACATGCATGTGGATGGCCAAAGGACCTTCCAGAACATCCGCAAAAAAAGCTGCTGCAGCCTCCCTGATTGCTATTTTTGTAAATAAGATTATAAAAATTTGTTATTTCAGGCCCCGTCCCTTCACAAAAAACAAGGTTGGCCTACTGATTCCATCCAAAAGAGATTCAAGTTTTCCAAGCAAGCATACAGTAGTGTCGTTTGCTGCTTCTATCGTCATTTTTTACGGAAACCGATTTATAGGGCGCATTTTGCTGTGGGTTTCAGCATGCACAGGCTTCGCCCGCATCTGGGCCGGCCACCACTACCCTTCCGATGTAGTTGGCGGTGCTCTTATTGGCGGAACAATAGGCTGGTTCACAGAAAAATTTTCAAAACCAGAAATAAAAAAAATGTAAAATTCACACTTTCTTTGGCGAAAGAAAACTTGTTTTGTCAGCCGGGAAGGACTTCCCTTTATACGGAGAGAATTCATTGTGAAAACGGGAGGGGATCAGGATGAATACGAGTGCTGCTGCCAAATTATTAGGGGTTTCACCAAGCACTATTCAGCGATGGGTTAAACAACTGGAACTCCGGACGGAACGCAATGAATTGGGCCATTACTTATTTACGGAAGAAGACATTAGCCTGCTGAGACAGGTGCAGGATCAGCTTAATCAGGGGATTATATTACAGGATGTTACTGTAAAGGGTAAAAAGACGAGAAAAGGTACGGTCCATGGCGAAACAGCTGCTGCTCCGGCCATGGAGAAAATATATCTAAAAATCAGCGAGCTTGAGAAGCGGCTGAACGGAAAAGCAGATGATGTGGTGTCTTATCAGCTGCTTCAGCACCGCAGCGAAATAGAGGAACTGCAGAAGGAAAATGCACGTCTGCTTAAACGAATAGAGGTGCTTGAAGCCAGGACAGCCGTTAAAAATCGGGACATCCCTCCTGATACCCTTCTGGTTTTTGATCAGGAGAAGCCACGGAAGAAATTAAAAAAGAGAAATATTTTCACTATGCTGTTCGGATTTTAATAAGTATAAAAGCGTATGCAACGCTTTTATACTCATTAATCATCCCAGCTGAACCTCTGTTCGCGAAAGGGGTCTCCATAGTTGTGATAGCCGTTTTTCTCCCAAAAACCGGGCTTGTCGGTTTGAGAGAATTCAATGCCTCTAATCCACTTTGCACTTTTCCAGAAATATAGATGCGGAATCACTGCACGCAGCGGAAATCCGTGCTCGGGAGTAAGGGGCTCACCGTTATGAGTATGGGCAAGCAGACTGGTGCTTTTTAAAAAATCTTGAATGGGGAGGTTCGTGGTCCAGCCTTCTTCCGCATGAAGAATCACAAATTGTGATGTTTCTTTTGCACCTGCCAGCCTGGCAATCTCTGCGGCAGGGACTCCCTCCCAGACATTATCAAGCTTTGACCAGCCCGTGACACAGTGGATATCATTTTTGTACTGAGTCTGAGGAAGGTTCATTACCTCCTCATGCGAAAAGGATAATTTCTTTTCTACTTCTCCAAATATTTGCAGATTCCATTCCTTCATATCCTTATAGTACGGAACATTTCCGTAATGCAGTACAGGAAAGGCGGTAGTCACGTTTTGATTGGGCGGTACCCGGCTTGAGGTCTGTTTTCTGATTTTCCCAAAATACACTGCAGCCACCTCCGTTCCTTTTTCTTTATCGTACCCTACTTTAAGGCTGATAACAATAACAAAAGCGGAAGCGCCTTGCCCACGAAGGAACGCAGACTAAGATCGCCACGTCCTGTGGCAACGTCTGCATGACCCGCATCCTCCCAAAAGCTGTCGCTTTTGGTCGTGCGATGTTATGCTGACGAAGCCTTCCTTGTCCTGCGGGCCTCAAGCACAAGACGAGCCTCCCGGAAAGGCGTTCTTTGCCTTTTTGGGAGGATTGTCCGAAATGTGGAGGCGACTGCTTAGGGACGACAAGCATAAGACGAGCCCTGCAAGAAGGTGTTATTTCCTTCTGGAAGGGATTGGCTAGTCTTTCGTCCCTAGGAGCCGAAACAAGACAAGCTTGTGACCTCGAGGGGGTAGGCGCTGAAGCTAGACCTAGATAAATTTTTCCACAGAATTATATACATATCGCGATTTAATAATTTCCTAAAAAAATGAGAAAGCAGCCCCCTTCAGGGAAGCTGCTTACGATTATAAGATCATTGCCGCCAGCCATCCAAACAGGATGAGCGGAATATTATAGTGCAGGAATGTTGGGACACACGTATCCCAGATGTGATTGTGCTGTCCATCTGCATTCAAGCCTGCTGTTGGCCCCAAGGTACTGTCTGACGCAGGCGAACCGGCATCTCCGAGAGCAGCGGCTGTTCCAACCAGAGCAATTGTTGCCATTGGGCTGAAACCAACCTCAAGTGAAAGCGGCACAAATATGGTTGCAATAATTGGGATTGTTGAGAATGAGGAACCGATCCCCATTGTAACAAGTAAGCCGACAAGAAGCATTAACAAGGCTGCAAGTGATTTATTATTGCCAATTACCTCAGCCGCCTGTGCAACAAGGCTATCGACATCGCCTGTTTCTTTTAATACATCAGCAAATCCGAATGCAGCCAGCATGACAAATCCAATGAATGCCATCATCTTCATACCCTCAGTTAATAGCTGGTCTGCCTCGTTCCATTTAATCGCACCGCTGATGTAAATAACTATAATACCTGTCAGTGCCCCAAAGATCATCGAATCAAGCTGCAGCTGGACGATGAGAGCTGCTGCAATTGCAACAAGTGAAAAAATTATGCCCTTTTTGGAGTAATTGCCTTTTTCCGTCTCAATTAATTCTGATGGACGATAATCCCTCTTTTTACGGTAAACAAATAATGCAGCCAAAAGACCGGCAGCCATACCGGCTACTGGAATAAGCATAGCCTTCGGGATGTCAGCCATTTCCACTGCCAGCCCGCTGCTCTCCATATTTTCTGCGAGTATTCCTTGGAATATCTGGCCAAAGCCTGCAGGAAGCAAAATATATGGAGCGGTCAAACCAAATGTCAGTACAGACGCGATCAGACGCCGGTCTATTTGCAGCTCATTCATAACCTTTAATAATGGCGGAATTAAAATGGGAATAAATGCGATATGAATTGGAATTAAGTTTTGGGAAAAAATGGACATTAATAAAATAGAAAATACGATAAGTGCCTTTGATAATGTTTTCCCTCTGGACTCCCCGTCTTTTCCGACCTTGTCCAGGACCCATTCCACTAATAGATTCGGAAGCCCTGTTGCGGAAATGGCTAAGGCAAATCCGCCCAATAACGCATAACTCAATGCAACTTCAGCACTGCCTCCAAGTCCATTTGAAAAAACTTCAATTGTTTTATCTATACTTAATCCGCCTGCGAGCCCCCCTGCCAATGCACCTGCCACAAGAGCAAGAACTACATTGACGCGCAGAAGGCTGAGAACAAGCATGATCAACACTGCAAGTATAACTGCATTCATGATGCAACCCTCTTTCTTTCATTTGTTTCACTTTCACTTTAGTCTGCTAAATTGGTAGAGAACTAAAACACATGTATTAAATTATCATACTTCTTCTTTTTATGTCAATGATTTTTGGCGAATTCAGAAATGGGAGTTTAGGCCAGTAGAAGCTATTCGCCGGTATTTGTATGATATAGGGCCGGATTTTGCCGGTTTTGACCCGTAATTCAAGGATTTTTTCCGGTAATTTACATTTCTGTAGTTCCTTATGTTAATAGAGAAAAAACGCATAAAAAAACTCCGGAGATGTCCGGAGTTCCGAAATCAATATTATTTTGTTTCAAATCTTTCAACCAGCAATGCCAATGTACGCACCATTACGCCTGTCGCGCCATCTGGCCCAAGATCATGGCTTTTTGCTGTTGTGGCTGTACCTGCAATATCGAGGTGCACCCATGGTGTGTTTTCGGCAAATTCGCCGACAAAACCTCCGCCCATGATCGCATGGCCGGCACGTCCGGGTGAATTGTTCAAATCCGCAATCTTGCTGCTTCTGATTCTTTCTTTATCTTTTTCAAAAAGAGGCAGCCGCCAGATTGGTTCGCCTGCTTCATAGGAGGCTTCCAGCACTTGTTCAAACCACTCTTCATTATTGGTTAATGCACCTGTTGTTTCTTCTCCCAGCGCAACAATGACACCGCCAGTCAGAGTTGCAACATCCACCAGGAAGTCAGCTCCATGATGCTTCGCATATGTTACTGCATCAGCAAGTGCAAGACGTCCTTCTGCATCTGTGTTGAGGACTTCAATGGTTTTTCCGCTCATGGAGGTGATGACATCATCCGGCTTAAATGCAGTTCCGCTCACCATATTATCTGTAGAAGGAATGACAGCGACAACATTTTGTTCAGGCTTCAGTTCGCCGATGACTTCCATTGCGCCAAGTACTGCCGCTGCACCGCCCATATCGGATTTCATGCCGACAATGCCGTCCTTCGGCTTAATGGAATAGCCCCCTGTATCAAAGGTGATCCCTTTACCGACGAGGCCAATAACATCCTTCCATTCTTCCTTGCCCTGATATTTTAAGACAATCATCTTAGGAGGCTCTGCAGACCCCTGATTAACTGCCAAAAGAGCACCCATGCCAAGTTTAAGCATGTCTTCTTTTTCCAGGATTTCCACTTCAAATCCGTATCTCCACGCCAGTTCAGATGAGTAATTTGCCAAATCAGTGGCAGTCAGCATATTGCCTGGCAGATTTACTAATGTACGGGCTGAGTTCGTTCCTTTCCCATGGGCATATCCAACTGTAAGGGAAGCCTTTACATCTCCCTCTTCGGCGGCTTCGCAATAAACGGCAATACTCTCAATTTCCTTTTCCGGTTCATTTGATTTCTGTTTGTAATCTTCAAACTTATAGGTGGACAGGGCAAACGCCTCGCTTAGGGCATGTGCTGCATCCAGCGCATCTACATTTCCGCCTATAAAAGTATCAAGACAAACACCGGCATTTTGAAGCTTGGACGATTTCACTTCCTTGAATGCCTTTCCCAATGCTTCACGCAAACCTTCAAAGCTGAATTCTTTTTCTTTTCCAAGACCTACTGTAATAAATCGTTTGGCCCCAATTTTTCCAAAAGTATGTATTTTTGCAATGGCTTTTTTCTTGGCAGAAATATCGCCGCTCTTCACAAGTTCTGTCAAATGGCCCTCAAATTGTTCATCTGCACGGGCAAGTATTCCTTCAAACCTGGCTGGTTTATCAAAAACACCAACAATCAGGCATTCCTGTTCGGCTGAAACGTCAAATTCTTTCTTAACAGAAAACATACTGGCACCCCCATAATCTATTTATCACTTTATTATATCGAAAATACTGAATTATTTCGACTATCTAATTTTATAATGTTCTGCTTTGCTACTCTTCCAGATACAGTATCAGCTGAGGCAATTTAGGCAGAATGCCGACCTTTTCAAATGGAAGCCGGTCGATATCTTTCGGAAATATGGAGAGGCATTCTTCAATAAAGCCGTACACATGCTCAAGATCCAGCCCCCAATGTCCGGGCCTGTATGCCTGCAGATATTCATGTGCAGCCTGCATCATCAGCCTTGCACCTTTGACATTGCCATATTCATAATGATAAATGCTGACACTCATTTGCAGCAGGCCTTTAAAAAACAAATTGCCTTTATCAGTCATCCACATTTCTTCAAGAAGATCATGGCAGGTGTAATAATCACCTTCATTGAAACTGACAAAGAATTCGTAGTATTCAAGAGGATAATCTTTCATGAAATCACTCCAAATTCCATACTTTCTTCTACTGATCATTTTAACAAAAGAAAAGGGATTAAATATAATCATTAATTATGGGGTAAAGAAATAGAAACAGAAAGGAGAATGTTATGGATCCTCTATTATTTGCCGTTTTCACAGCCGGATATATACTGCTATTTATTTGGGCCGTTCTCACTGTAAAGAACAGCGGCCCTGTTAGTGCTGCCTTCCTGCTGCCTGTAATTCTCGGATTGATTTACGATAATGGAATTCTTGCTGCTGGCAGTTTGATCGGGGAAGGCAGCACTCTAAAGCTGCTGAATTATCTCCGATACTGGATTCACGCCTTCTTTACGCCGCTGCTTGTTCTATATTCCTGGCATACTTTAAAACAAGCTGATATTGATTGGGCAAAAACAAGTAAGCTAAAATGGGCTGCATACCTGCTTACTGCCGGATTGGTTCTTCTGGAGCTTTTCACCGAGGTTTTCGGCCTTAAACTGGAAGCGAGATCGGAATATGGAGTTCTAAGCTATTCAAACGCAGAGGCGCAGGGCGGCCCTCCGAAAATGGTACTGATCGTTTCCGCTGTATTGCTGGCGGCATCTATCATTATTTGGCGCATACAGGGGTGGTTCTGGTTTTTTGCGGGGTCCTTATTGATGATTATCGGAAGCGCCATAGATATTCCCATTGAAAGTGCCGCTGCCGTGAATGCTTTTGAATGGCTTCTGTTGCTGTCACTGACTGCAACAGCGTATTTTCAAAAAAAACGCTGTTTAACAAAAACTTAAAGCAGACCCTCTTGCAGGAAGGAACAATCTATTGGAGAATATTAGTTAGTATAACTTTACGGCAGCTCCTGAATCTTGAAGAGTCCGAGCAAGGGTATAACTTCGGACATTGAAAGCAGAAATGTGCTGGTCAGAGTCAGAACCCGATTCAACTTCTGACACAGAAAGCAGAAATGCGCTGGCCTGAGTCCGAACCCGATTCAACTTCTGACACAAAATGCACATATGCGCTGGCCTGAGTCCGAACCTGGTTCAACTTCGGACACAAAAAGCATAAATACGCTGGCCTGAGTCCGGATCCGATTCAACTTCAGACACAAAAAGCAAAAAAGAGCAGCTCAGAGTCCGAACCTGGTTCAACTTTCAGAATGCAGAATAGAAGTCAAATATGGAGTATCATAAAACCCAAAGGTGGTCTCACATGGAATTATTGACAAATTTCCCTCTATGGTCTGCTTTGGCAGCCATCTTCTTTGCCCAATTTGTAAAAGTGCCCATTCAATTTATTGCCACCCGAAGAGTGGATTGGTCCCTTTTAACCAGTACAGGCGGAATGCCAAGCTCACACTCGGCTGCAGTAACTGCCCTTTCAACCGGGGTGGCACTTGAGACCGGAATGGATTCCGCTGTTTTCGCTGTTTCTGCTGTTTTTGCCATTATCACCATGTTTGATGCTACCGGAGTGCGGCGCCAGGCCGGGGAACAGGCGATTGTATTAAACCAGCTTGTTGCCGACTTCAATAAATTCGTTGAAGAAGCAAAGACATGGCAGAAAAAAGCAGGCCGGGAAAAACAGAAAGAATTGAAGGAGCTGCTGGGCCATAAGCCGATAGAAGTACTCTTTGGCGGCCTGACTGGAATCTTATTAACCTTAGGGCTTCATTATTTATTTTCCTAAAGGGTGTGATGTGAATGAAAATCCTTTCTTTATGCCCAAGCAATACGGAATTAGTGGAATACTTGGGATTGACTGATATGCTTGCGGGCGTGGACGATTATTCGGATTGGCCGGAGCAAATTTCCAATCTGCCCCGGCTGGGTCCTGACTTGTCTATTAATATGGATAAAGTGGAGGAATTGAAACCGGATCTTGTGCTTGCCTCCCTGAGTGTTCCAGGCATGGAAAAGAATGTAGCAGAGCTTGAAAAAAGGCAGATTCCGCATATTGTCTTAAATCCCCAAAGTCTCACAGATATTGCAAATGACCTGGTTTTTGCTGCTGAAAAAATTGGGAGGCCAGAGAGAGGGATTTTGGCGGCTAAACAATTTACTGAAAAAATAGAGGAACTTAAGCGTATCTCAAGCAGGATTGAAATAAAACCAAGCCTCTATTGGGAATGGTGGCCAAAGCCTGTATTCACACCAGGCAAGGTCAATTGGCTGACGGAAATCAGTGAAATAGCCGGTGGACGGAATTTATTTGCTGATGTTGAGCTTGCAAGTGTCCAGACTGATTGGGAAGATATCCTGAATCGGCAGCCGGATTATATCTGTCTCGCCTGGGTCGGTGTCAGAAGAGAAAAGGTAAATCCGGAGATTGTCCTGAAACGTCCCGGCTGGAGTGAAATGGAAGCAGTAAAACAGAACAGAATCCTGGTTCTGGAAGAAGAACTGTATTGCAGGCCTTCACCGCGGCTGATTGAAGGGGCCATTAAATTAGCGGAAAAGATCCATCCGCAGGCATTTTCTATTTGTTAACACAAAAAGGCAAATCCGTTCATTGTATCGGATTTGCCTCCATCTGCTGTTTATTTTTTCTCAGATTTAATATATTGCTGTCTGAAGACCTGCATGGCTTCATTTTCATTCAGTAACCTTAAATCTTCTTCCGTAAGGGTTCCATCGCCCATTTCAACGATATAAACATCGAGCGTTTTCTTTCCCCAATTATTATAAACATCATCAACCGTTTCATAATAGAGATCCAATTTATTCCCCTTAATGGCACCGCCTTTATCTGCTACAACACCATACCCATATTCAGGAATAAACAGGATCGTTCCAATCGGAAAAACATTTAAATCTGCTGCGACGGTAGAGTATAAGTCCCTTTTAACTTTAACACCTGAGTATGTAATACCAAAGGACGGGTGATCCGGATTTTTTCCCGTCGACTCGTAAAAAGCGGTATATCCTGTAGCAATTACTTGCTTTTTCTGATACTGCGACCAGTCAATTGATTCTTCCAAGGTCGGCGCCTGTTCAATTGCCACAGCTTCACTCGCAGAAATCTTCGGTTCCAGGCTCACGGCCTGCTTCAAAAACTTAAATGCTACGCCAACCGATTTTAATGTATGTTCAAACTTTGAATTTCCATTTTCGCCAGCTTGTTCAGCATTTTGCTGCAGCTGAATAATTGATCTTGCTTCCACACCGGAAATCGAATGAAAAGTTGTCAATAATGCACCTATAAATAAGGCTGACATTACTGTACGTTTCATCCATTTTGTAAATTTGCTCATCTTTTACACTCCTCCCAAAGTTAGTCATTTCCCTTCTTCGATAGAAATATTCATAACTTATGGGAGAGAAAGGCTTCCAGCAGCCGATTTCAGACAGGATAAAACCAGTAATGCCAAAGGCTTGCCCGATTTGATCACACTAATCAAAAAAAAAAAAATCCCTGCAGCCGGCAGAGATTTCATCATCAATTTAAAACATCCGATATCCTTTTTTACGGAGCAGTCTAATCGTAATTCCGGCAACAATGGCGCCTGCCATTCCGCTGCTGAGTATAAGTATGTCAGCCAGAGCGAGGCTGGACAATTCAACGCCAAGACTGGAAAACGATGCGCCCGGTTTTTGAAAATACTCAATGAAACGAACTTTATCGATGATAAAGATGGCAATAACCGGATAAATAATAGCCATAATCCAAGACATTCTTAACAGCATATTTAATATAAAACCTATCCCAAAAAACAGCACAAAAAACAGAAGCATTGAAATAGGCAAAACGAAAATCGTCATTTGCATGAACTTGTTTCCTCCCTTAACACATCAATAATTAGTGTACTTTAATGTGGATTGGGGAGTCAACAGGAAAAGCGGGTGTGTCAGTACACCCGCTAATGAAAAGAAAAACTTCGCAGTCCGCGAAGTTTAAAGTTTATCGCAGTCTAACGGGCAGTAAGACCCCCAGCGGAATTAATGAGGATAAGTGGGGGTCAAACTGCCCGTAAAGGCCCGAAAAGAAGAACAAAGACGTTGCCACATCCTGTGGCAACGTCTTTGTGACCCACTTCCTGTGGGCCTCAACTAACAATCAGTGGGGGATAAAGCCCCCCACTGATTGAAGTTTCACTTTATTCCTTTTTCTTTCCTGTCCCCCCGCAGCAGCTGCAGGTTTCAGATCCGCCTAATAGTAATTGAAAATACCCTTTACCTGAACAATACATACACTCTTTGTTTTCATATTTCTTAGCTGTCATTTCATTCATCTCCTTTTGAATTTACGTAACTGAATTTTCTGATAATATATCAAGAATTTGAATAAATGAAAAGCTCCATATTTCTTGAAAAACTATCGTTGGAAACGCATACAAGCATTATTTACTTCTGATATCTCGTTCTATCTTTAAATTTCAGAAAATTATAAAAATAGGTTATATGCTGTATAGCCGAAAGTATCCCCTGGATTAATGCCGTTAATTAAAGGTTTGATAGACGAATCCGAAGAATTCAATATGTATTTTAAAAGAACTGATGCATTCGGATCATTTGCAAGCTCTACCGGGTTGCGAAACTGCACATCAAAAAGTTCGCTTTCCTGAACTTTTAATGATTGTTCAGGCTCAGCTTCAAGCAAAAACAAGATCATATTATCACTGACTTCTCCTCTTATGACACCTGTACGCAATCCAAGCAGGCCTTTGACAGTACATTTTATTCCGGTTTCCTCTTCTACTTCCCGCACTGCAGCTTCATCAGCCGTTTCACCTGGTTCTACAAACCCTGCCGGCAAAGACCATTTGTCTTTAAGGCCTCCGTATTTCTTTTTTACGACAAGCCAATTGCCTTCAGGAGAAATAACAAGCCCGGAAACCGCAAGCCACACTTTTCCCCTTTTATGTTCGACTCCCATTCTAAAACCCCCTTTTACGTATTCTATCACGAGAAAAGGCACCATTAAAAAAAGGGACAGACTTTAGAGTCCATCCCTTATATATAAATGATAGCTGATTGATTAAAGAACGTTGAATTTACCTTTTTTCAATACAAGAGATGGTCCGCCAACCATGTAAAGAGCACGGTTATCGATCATCTTCTTCATGAATGAAGCTTTAGTCCCGACCATTTTCTTTCCGAATGCCACACCGATGGCATCGTGTTCGCCCAGAGAACATACAGTACCTTTAATATCCGGTGTAAACGTTTCAAGCTCAGTTTTATTGCGGATTAAAGCTGTAATGTTTCTTGCACATACTTCACCCTGCTGCATAGCAATTTGTGCAGTAGGAGGGTATGGACGGTTAATTTCTTCATTGATGATTAATGAGCAGTCTCCGATGATAAACATATTATCATGGCCAGGAGCGCGCAAATCAGGCTGAACTTTTACACGGCCGCGCATTGCTTCAATGCCGGAATTTTCAATAATAGAATTTCCGCGTACACCTGCAGCCCAGACAACTGTTGCAGCTTTGATTTCTTCTACTTCATCTTCGCCCTTGCCAACGATGATGCCTTCAGGGGTAGCTTCTTTAATTGCTGTTCCGATCATGAATTGTACGCCTTTTTTCTCCAAGTGAGATACAGCGTAATTAACAAGCTCAGGATCAAAGCCTGGAAGAACCATTGGAGCTGCTTCCACACAAATGATTTTGACTTTATGGTAGTCTACATCGTACTCTTTGCATAGCTCAGGAACACGGTTTGCCAATTCTCCAAGGAATTCAATCCCAGTGAAGCCTGCACCGCCGACAACAATTGTCAGGCGCTCGTCTTTTTTCTCGGCTTCTGTATTATAAGTAGCAAATTGATATTCAATATGCTCGCGGATCTGACGTGCAGCATTTACATTGACAATCGAAAATGCATGTTCCTTAAGTCCTTTGATGCCGAATGTTTCCGGCTCGGCTCCAAGTGAAACAACCAGATAATCATAGTCAATTTCGCCGTTTTCCAAAATGACTTTCTTTTCTTCTGCTTTAATTTCAAGAGCAGTGCCCTGTACAAATTCAACTTTGTTGCGGTCAATAACATCTTTTATTTCATAGCGTACACGATCATGATGAAGAGTTCCGGCTGATGCCTCGTGCAGCCATGTTGTTTCATAATGGTAGTCATTCTTATTCACTAAAACGATTTCCGCTTCGTTTGTTCCTACAGATTTCTGCAAACGGGTTGCAACCATCAAACCGCCGTAGCCTCCACCGAGGATTACAATCTTTGGCTTTCTCAAGTGTATCACTTCCACCTTTTTTAAGTATTTTCTAATGTTTTCTTATCTTCCGCTGCTTTATATTTTTTATAGCAAAAAACATAAAAAAACTTTGTGATTTTATTCACGAAACAATACAAAAAAACTCAAAAAAATTGTCATAAAATATTAACATTATTCCTCCATTAATCTTATTCTACTTCATATAGTTTTTCAACCCTAAAAAAAAAGACGAAAAACTTAAAAATTTTAGGAAAAATTAAAAAAATATACGTATTTTTATTCCATGTATTCCGCTTGAAATCTTCCAATTATTCATAATATTTACCTCTGTTCGTGAGGTTTCAAACGATTTATGTTAAAATAAAGAGTGGAATTTCAATACATACGTGGGGGGATATTGCATGAAAGAAGATCAAAAAGTGTATGACATAACCATCATTGGCGGGGGGCCAACTGGTTTATTCACTGCTTTCTACGGGGGCATGAGACAAGCATCAGTAAAAATTATTGAAAGCTTGCCGCAGCTTGGGGGACAGTTATCTGCTCTTTATCCTGAAAAATACATATATGATGTTGCCGGCTTCCCGAAAGTCCGCGCCCAGGAATTAATTGATAACCTTAAGGAACAAATGGCTAAATTCGAGCCGACTGTATCACTTGAACAATCTGTTGAAAAGTTAGAAAAGCAAGCTGATGGAACATTTAAGCTTACAACCAATAAAGAAGTGCATTATTCAAAAACCATCATTATCACTGCCGGCAATGGCGCTTTCCAGCCTCGCCGTCTTGAACTTGAGAGTGCAGTTCAATACGAAGGCAAAAATCTTCATTACTTTATTGATGATTTAAATCAATTCGCAGGCAAAAAAGTAGTTGTTTTCGGTGGAGGGGATTCTGCAGTGGACTGGGCATTGATGCTTGAGCCTATCGCTGAGAAAGTGACGATTGTTCATCGCCGCGATAAATTCCGCGCGCATGAGCACAGTGTAGAAAATCTGCAGAACTCTAAAGTTGAAATTAAAACACCTTATGTTCCTGCTGAGCTTATTGGTGACAGTGAAGGAATCAGCCAAGTCGTACTTGAAGGTGTCACTTCAAAGGAGAAAGAGGTATTTGATGTTGATGCTGTAATCGTTAACTACGGATTCGTTTCCTCCCTTGGCCCAATTAAGGAATGGGGTCTTGATATCGAAAAGAACTCCATCGTTGTTAACTCCAGAATGGAAACTAACATCGAAGGCATCTATGCGGCCGGCGATATCTGCACATACGACGGAAAAGTCAAGCTTATTGCCTGCGGTTTCGGTGAAGCGCCAACTGCCGTCAATCACGCAAAATCCTACATTGATCCAAAGGCGAAAGTACAGCCAATGCACAGCTCTTCCATGTTTGGCAAATAAGATAAGAAAAGGACGGCCCGTTCGGACCGTCCTTTTTTTATGCGCTATGTTATTTTAGCACTCTTCCGGTGTACCTGTATTTGCAGCGGTACGGAAAGAGGATCCGCAGCCGCAGTTTGCAATGGCATTGGGATTGTCGATTGTGAATCCGCCGCCCATCATAGATTGTTTATAATCAATTTTTGTGCCATTTAAGATAGGTGCGTCTTCCTTGCTGACAAGAACCTGAATTCCATAGTGCTCTGACTGGATATCATCTTCCTCGGCTTCGTGTGCAAACCCCATTCCATAGGAAAGCCCGCTGCACCCGCCTCCTTTAACGGCTACACGCAAGAATGCATCTTCTTCCTCATTTTGTTTCATCATTTCTTTTATATGCAAAGCTGCTGCTTCTGTTATATCCACAACTTTTTCCATGTTATTCCCTCCTGTCATGTAAGGATACTTCTATAATCATAGTATATACAGTAAAAGGTATGTGCTCAACTTAAGAGGCTTTTACTTTTTCTAATTTTTTCTGAGACAGCCCACGCGATAGTTCTTTGTACTCATAAAACACACCGGTTGTGGTATAATGGTCATAATTATTTTCCTCGGAGGTGGCATTCTATGCAGCAATTAAAGCCTACTTATGATAAAAAATGCGTATGCAGAGTCTGCAAACAGAGTTTCACCACTAAAAAACTCCGCTCCAGATTTGTAAAAGCAGCTGATTATGACAGTGATTTCTGCCCTAATTATTCTGATGAAAGCATGAACCCTCTTTTCTATCATATTAATACATGCCCGCATTGCGGCTACTCAGAATCGGAAGATTTTTCTCCCTATTTCCCGCCGGGAGCACTTGATATGATCCATTCTAAAGTTGCAAGTGCCTGGATTCCCCAGGATTATTGCCAGGATCGATCCATCATTGGGGCAGTCAACACCTATAAGCTGGCTATATATTGCGGAACTTTAAAAAGGGAGAAGCATATTATTATGGCTGGTTTACATGTCAGACTCGCCTGGCTTTACAGGGGTATGAAGAATGATGATCAGGAACAGCGCTTTTTGAAGTTTTCTCTAAAGGAATATGTGGAGTCTTATATGTCAGATGATTTTAAAGGGTCATCTATTTCTGAAACGAGGATTTTTTATCTGATTGGGGAGTTATCCCGAAGAACACATCAGTCTGAACAGGCTGTAAAATATTTTTCAAAAGTAATTGAACTGCAAAGCCGCTCCACTGAGCCAAAATTAATTGAAATGGCCAGAGAACGCTGGTATGAAATGAGACAGGAACAAAAAACTGCCGCTAATTAAGGAATGAGAAGAGGTACGAAATTTTATCGCTCCCAGCTTGTTGAGAAAGGGGTTTTCTCAACAAAGTTTTCCTTAAAATGAAATATACCAAAGGAAGATTGCTTTCCTGGTTTAAAAAAGATCGCCATGCAACTAATTTAGCGGAGCAAACCAGCGGTGACATCCCTTTAATCATGAATCAGTTAGGCCACAGTCAATCTGATATTTCTCTTTTGTATATAAACACAACAAGGGAAAAACAAAGGTTAGTTGGATAAGCGAAGAAAGAACAAATAAACATCCATTTTTGGAGTTAAATAATGTAAAAAGCTGGCCTAACGATGGAGATATTCCTACTAGTATGAAAAAAACCTCATGAAATACAAAATGTATTTATGAGGCTTTTTTCTTTTTTAAAATTACTCTGGTTGGCAGCAGAGTTCACCTTCACCTTTTTCAAGAGAAGATTTTAAGCTGCTTAGGACACCGGACCAGGCCATCTCATGCCACTTATATGCTTGATCCCACTCTTCTCCATTTTTCCACCCAGTGTGATCTACTTTTACTTCTGTTGTATTTTCATCAATCTCTTTGAAGCTTACTTGTACCAATGTCAATTCACCTTTATTCATAAGTTCATCGAATTGATCAGGACCCTTCCATTGAAAGTTTAATTCTTGTTGAGGAATGAGCTTCTCAATTTTACAGCCTTTTGTACACATTCCAGTAGTGTTACCTGGTTCAAAGTAAAGTTCAAACGCTCCGCCTTCTTTAGGTTCTACGATTGCATCACTGGCAAACCACTTAGAAACACGATCTGAAATAGTCCAGGCATGCCAAACTAAAGATAATGGCGCATTAATTACAACATCTTTTGATAGAACCTTATTTTGAGATGTAGTAGACAAAAAAATCCCTCCTAATGGTAGAATAACACTAACTTATTTTACCATTTCGGGAGGGAGGTTGGTATATAGAATTTTTAGAATTTTACAAAAGGTACTTTTTTACTATGATCATCAATGTTGGTGATTATGCTGATTTCCTGATTCTTTTTCTTCTTCGGAATGGCCTTTACAGAAGTCTCCAATGTGTGTCTTTACCTTTTTTAAATAGGCAACCGGTTCGCCATCCGGATCTTCCACATTAAACAATGGAATTCTGACATCACCTGTGCCGCCTCCCTGTCCAACTGGAGGGACATGAGTAATTGTATGCTTTAATTCGATAGGCTCTTTATTGAACGCGGTTAATCCCAAATCCGGCAGATTAAACTTTGCAAAGTTATTCATTTCACACAGTTTTGCTCCGCCTGTTGGAATTTCTGTAAAAGCTGTCCCCTTCTGTACCCTTCCTTGGGACTGCTGAAATTCATTATTTGTAGAAACTTCAACTCTGCCAAGTCTTTCACTAACTCCTTTTACATCTAATTTTTTCATTTTGATGTCGATTTCTGCTTCATTCCAATCGGAAGAAGTTGGATGCTGCCTTTCAATCTGATAAGTTCCTTTCAGCTCAATCGTTTCTTCTCCTACACCTGGAACCTCGATTGTATCCCATGCCATAAATTCCAGAAGATCTTCACCGCCAACTGGCATACTGAATGGCTTTAATTCCGAAATGTTTTTCGCTGAAGAGCAGCAGCCTTCTGGAGCACCATTATTACTTTTAATTTGCTGTAAATCAACTCCGGAGATATCTGCAAGAGACTGTACAAAATCATCCCAGCCTACTACAGGTTCAACATTTGGATGTTCTCCTGTAACAATACACCAAGGAACAACTTTTTTAATTAGATCCTGAGGATTCTCTGTATCAATTACAAGTGTCGCTGCTCTATTTCCAGCGTTAACATACCCTACTTCAACATCTTTAGTGAATTCTACAAGCGAAGTAATGAGCTGAGTGGCTTCTTGAGAATTAAGTGTGTGACCAACAAAAGGAGTCATTGTTAAGTGAAGAGTGTATTTCATTTTTCATTCCTCCAAGTAAAAATTTTTGTACCAATCGCGATTTGGTACTTTAAGTTTATCAACTGGATAAAACCTTTGTTTCTTCAAAATTGCTATCTTTCATGATTTCAATAATTTTTTCATATATATGCGGTAAAGATGCAAGTAGCGGAGGATCGGTCTCCTGTTCAGAGCGCAATTTCAAACCGTACTCTAGAGATATTTTTTGCTTCTTTGTTATCTGTATGGATTTAGAGTGTCGAGCTCTTAGAAAGTTCTGGGAAGCTAGAACACTATCGGCAAGAACTTGATGATTAAACCCAGCTGCAAATATATAGTAATTACCGACCGGTAAATCTCGAAGTATAAACTCTCTATTAGAATTTGCATTAATCACACAGCATGAAGAAGGTATACCTGAAGGAAGTGCTGAAGTGAAGGCACCTAAGAAAATAGTTCCTGAGAAATTCTCAGGAACTATGATTTGACCTTGAACGCTTCCATAACGACCTTCCCCATAACTAATACCTTCGAAGGAAGAATACTGATTGTCCTTTTTCTTTCTAAAGTTATTAGGAGAAACAGCTACCTCTTTTGAGAATTTGGAAGTGAAAGTACCTAAGCTGTTATAGCCTACTTCAAAACAAATATCCGTTGAGGTCCAATCAGACTCCAGTAATAGCTTTTTACTTTCAAGCAATCTAAGAGCCATTAAATACTTTTTTGGCGGAATACCTACCGTTTGTTTAAACACTCTATTAAAATGCCACGGACTTAAATTAACAGATTCTGCAATACGTGTGAGGTCTAAGCTATCATCATAAAAATTCTCTTTCATATTTCTAATGCTATGAGTTATTGCTTCTGTTTTTGGGTTGGTTATAGAAGTGGAATTCAAGGTTTATCATCCTTTTTTATTAAAATTTAACGGCACAAGTACATTTCATATTGGCTCTTACTTTCTTGGAAGGAAACATATGTGTCAGCATCGCGATCACCATTGGAACAGTGACGATAGAGTTATAGAATAAATGCAACTCTACTCTTGGAATGATTAATTGCAGAACACTAGTAGGACTATCATATCCAAAGAAACTAATGCCAGTAATAGCTTGGAATGATAGTAAACTATGTTCAACCACATGCCAGGCTTGTATGGTTAGCGATAAAATCCACCAACTTTTTGAAAGTCCCATAAATCCTTTTCTTAATATGATTAAACCGATAATCATTAACCAGGCGTACCCAGTATGCAGCCACTCAGATTTTACTAACCAAGGGGCATACATTCCTAATAATCCATTTGCGTTATGAGTCTCCATATGAAAAGAGTGTATTTGAACGACTTGAAAAATATGTTCTAGCCAATGTCCCAAAACGATGATTGCATAGAGATAAAGAGATCGCTTATGCCAATCCGTATTGCATTTTTCAATGAAATTTTTCATTATTTTTTCACCTCAAATTTTTTTAATGCCTTATAAAAAGTATCAGGGACCGCAATAGGCGCTAAGGAACCATTATCCTGTTTCTGCAGACACGCAATCTCTTGTTCTCCCCTGCAAACCAATTCCGTAAGTTTAGAAGCCTCGTCCATCTTCCAATACTCAAATTTCATTTTTACCTTATTGTGAAATGTACCACCTGAGTACATACGGATCTGTACACGATCAAAAGCAAATAGTTCTGATAAATATTCACAGGAAACCTTGGTAGTGACCAGATACAAGCCTTCACTCAGCCGCTTTAAAACATCTGGAGAATACTCTTTAAGAAACATCTCCCGACATTTGCCCTGCCAACGAACATAATTGGCATAATACACATTTCCAACTAAGTTGGTTTCCTCAAAACTAACAATGTGTTCAAGATTGAAAGAGTTCATATTTTTACCTCCGCTGCAATAGTGATTACAACTGGTTCGCTGACAGTTCTGATGTCTACCAAAGTGGTAGCTATAGTAACTGAACCGGACTCCAGCTCTACCATGTTCCCGCTTACCCTCTTAACTGCAATTGGTTGATGATCTGGCAAACCTAGCTTCTTAATAGACTCAAATATTGTCCAAGCCCTGGTGGCAGTTGTATTTAAATCTTCATTTAATGTTTTTGATAAATAGTTTGCTAGTTGAAGATGTTTTTTACCCAACATATCTTCCCATATCTCATTTGGCAGCTTTTGAACCTTTTCAACATCACAGCCAATATTCTTAGTGTTTGAAACGGCCAAAACTAAATTATCCATAGTAGAAACAGATAAGAAGAGGTCATCTGCAACAATAGGTTTTCCGTCTAAACGTTTCCTAACTTCTTTAGAATTTGACACCATTTGTTTAGCGAACATACTTTGCTGTTTTTTTAAGGAATTGGAATCCAAAAACACCTGGATATTTCCTTCAGGAATAATCTCATCCAGCTTTCTTTCTAAGTAAGGGCCTAGTAGAAAAGGATTCCATGTCTTAATGCCGATTTCATTACCGACAACTTTTAGTTTTAATGAATCCCAAGTTTCTATTATGGTGCCATCTAAAGAACTGACTTGAATATTAAAGGTTAATATGTCACCTTTCTTCTCAAGTTCATTCCCAACTACTTTAATATGTTTATGAAGTTCCATTCCTGGCTTAATTCTTATCTCCTTTACCGACAGTGGTATGAGGTGTTGATAAGGATATGATGCCTGCAGGGAATGAATAATAGAGTCTCTTGTTCCTATATTTTTTGTGATCAAGTTATTAGGTAGGAATCCACCAAACCACTTTTCTCTTTTAACATTTTGAATGAGAGAAATATTCTTCTTTGAAGAAAGGTAATTGATTTCTTCAATATTTTTAAATACACCTTTTTGAAATAATACGTGTTTATATAAGTCTTCAGATGGTCTTGGTCGGTAGTCTTTTAGGAGAATAACCTTATCAAGACTCTTCTCTTCTGTAAGTTGAACATTTTGTACAAATTGACATATACCTTCGACATGATTAACTGAGTAATTTGTGTCTTCAGATCTAATGGCCACTTTAACCCTGTTGACTCCATCTGCAAGGCCGCAAATTCTAATTTTAGTTCCGATATCATTTACTATAATTGGATGATTGAACCGAACATTTTTAAATACCGGAACCATTCCCTTTTTCCCTAATAGTGCATTAGAGATTTGAGACATTGCTTCTAGTGCCATTACACCCGGGAGTATTTTCTGATGTTCAAGTATATGATCATTCAAATACTTGTCAGTTTCAGGATCAAGTATTGCTTGTGTGATAAGTTCCACTCCATCAATTTCTATTAGTGGTTCTTCTAAAAATCGCCCAAACTGAATATCCTCTGAGCGTCCAAGTGAGATTGTAGGCAATCCACCTAATCTGCCAGCACTAACTACACTGGATGAATTTACTTCGTGATTAACTAAATGCATAAAATATTTAGTACCTTGATCAATTTTTAATGGCTGGATTCCTTTTCTCTTTAACTGGTCTAAAGTTCCAATTCGATTTCCCATCCCTAAACCTTCCCATATAGACCATTCAATACAGAGAGTCTTTACATGCGGAAACTCCTTAGAAAACATATCTGTTTCTTTCCTAAGCAACTCATTTGCTATCGCATAATGAGCATCTCCTTGCATCCCAGACTGACCAATAATCGACCCAAACGTAATTAACAGTTTTAAATTGTCCTTATTTGGAATGCTGCTTAAAACATTCTTCAAGCCTAAAACTTTCGTATCAATCGTAATCTCTATATCTTCATAATTTAAATCTGTAATGGCTTTGGGTTTATTAATCCCTGCAGCATGGACTACTCCTCTGATTGTTCCCAGGTTTTTTTCAATATCTATTACAGCTTCTGCAACCGAGTCAGGGTTTGTAATATCAACACTTATATATTTGAATTCAATATCTTGTTGAACGAGTAGACTTAAGTTCTTGGCTATTTCACTGTCATTTGTAACTTTTGATCTTCCTAAGATGGCTAATTTAACTCCTTTTTCTTTAGCTAGGTGTCTCGCACATTCAGCTGTAATTCCCTTGGCTCCACCGGTTACTAAGAGTACATCTCCTTCATTTAATGTAGGGTTCTTTTCTTTCCGTGTTACCGGTTTTACCTTTAGATATGGAACTCTTCTTTCATTTTTCGAAGTGTATTTCACCTCAACAAAACCATCAGATGATTGAATTTCTTTTAATATAAGCGGAAGGTTTTTCTCTGTTAGTTTTGCATCTATAATACAAACTGTTGAATTGGAATTTTCAAGGTAAAATGACTTCCCTAAAGACTTTAATCCATCCCCATTTTGTATAATGACAAGCCTTTGCTGCTCTTTACTTTTTTGGAGTTCTTTTATAAGATTCCAAACCATCGTTTTATCATTTGGATCTTCGAGATATGCTAAAATTCCTCTTCCAATGTTGGATTTATTTAGTTGCTTTAAAAGTTTGAATGCCAATTCGTTATTTGTTACAGAGCTCCATTTTCCTTTGCCCTTTTTTATCACCATGTCTACTGGCGGCTCGGCTTTCCATTTCACTTGAAATGATTGGATCCAAGAATCAACACCTGGATAGTGATCGAAGTTACTTTCTTTATGGTTATTACCATCATCGTCAAAGTAAGTACTTATCTCTTTTACGGCAGAATTTGCGAAATCAGTTGGCGAAACTGGTGGAACCTTGCCTAGGCTTTTGGCAGTTTCCACAACAATTTGGCTTACAGAAATTGAGTTAAGATGCAAATCATCAAGCATACGGGCATCTTCTTTTATTGCACTAATTGGTAACTCAGTCTTCTCAGAGATAATTTGCATTAAAATATCAATTGATGTTTCACGGTCTTTGTTTTTAACCAAGGTACTAGTTTCAACAGTCTCTTCTACCCGATTATTATCTGCCACCACTAGAGATGCCTCTTGGACCGTTTCGCATGGATTTACAAAAAAGCTCGTTGCCTTTTCATAAGCTTTTACTTTTCTCCCATTTAGGAATGTCGAAAGATTAACTTCCTTACCTATTGCAATCGCAGCAGCCATAATATTGAGTATGTTACGTATGCTATTAGTTCCAATATTTAGCGATAAAACAGGTTTCTTGGTTATCCGGTTCATAATACTGGTTAATGTTGATCCAGCACCTATCTCTACAAATAAATCTACTTGTTCTTCAATTGAATTTACTGAGTCTTGAAACATTACTGGATCTGTTAGCTGCTTTTTTAATAATGACCGAATCTCTGATGGTTCCTTTATAACCTCTCCAGAAACAGTTGAGACGACTTTCTTCCTTGGCTGCTTTATCTCTGTCCTCTTCAAGGTATCCTCAAATTTTTCACTTATCCCCTTCATTAAACTTGAATGGAATGCTCTGGTTACTTTAAGTACAGTGTTGGAATAACCTTTGCTTTCAAGTTTTTTCAGGACTCGTGTTCCAGAATCTTTGTCTCCAGATAAGATAATCTGTTCGGAATGATTAACAGCCGCTATGTCTATTTGTTCATTCTTAATTGCTTTATCGATTACCTCAAGCGGCGCATTTGTTGAAAACATAATTCCTTTAGGTGTACTCTCCATTAACTTTCCTCTCTCCGTGGATAGCTGGTAAAGAGTGTCATTAGAAATACTTCGTCCCCAAGCCAATGCAGTTAATTCCCCTAAACTATGTCCTAATCCAAAGTCACCCTCTATTCCCAGGTTATTTAGAAAACGAGTACCCTCTATTCCCATCGCAGTTATTAGCGGTTGTGCGAACTGAGTATTTTCCCTAGCTTTAGGCAGAAAGTCTTCATTTAGTTCCTCAAATATTAAGCTGGAATCAAGATCACTAATAACTCCTAGGTTTTTTGCTATCGGTGAACCCTGCCCCGGATATAAAAATGCCATTTTTTGATTTGAATTTAATTTTGAACCAAAATATATTTCTTTCTCAGGTGATAGAAAAATATCTTCATGTTTTATTTTTTCAATTGCCAATTTCAGTTTTTCATACAAATCATCGGGATTCTTTGCAACGATTGTAAGAAGGTAATCGTTTTTTCGGTACCTTTGTAATAAATGCGCAGAAAAATCCCCAAACTCCCCAAAAGACATATATTCCATCTCGTTCATTAAGGAAGAAATTTCATCTATTAATCCATTTTTATCGGAATTGCCAAAAACAAAAATCTCATGATCAAAAGTTAAACCTGCATTCTGGTTATCCACCTCTTTTCTTCTTAAGCCTGTTTGGTTTTCTAATGTGATGTGGGTGTTAATCCCACCAAATCCCATTGCACTTACACCAGCACGTAAAGGCTGATTTTGTGGCCAAAGAATAGGAACTGAGGTTATCTGTAATTTAGACTCTTCATTTAAGAACTCAGGATTTGGATTCTCACAGCCAGTAGCCGGTGGAATAACCTGATGAGTCAGTGCCATAACTGTTTTAATTAAACCAGCAACACCCGAAGCAGCTTTGGTATGGCCGATGTTCCCTTTTACTGAACCTATATAGGATAAATGTTTGTTATTCTTTTTTAATGTAGAGACCGTCCTTAGTTCAGTTTCATCACCATATTTTGTACCTGTTCCGTGCCCTTCAATATAAGGAACACTATCCAGGTCATAGCCTGCTTTATCATAAGCTCTGCTTAATGCCAGGACCTGTCCATCAACTTCTGGTCTAGTAATACCGCCTTTACCATCCGAGGAGATTCCCCAGCCCTTAATAACTGCATAAGGGTTAAAACCCGCATTAATAGCATCTTCAACTCTCATTAAAACAACAATCCCACATCCCTCACCTGGCCAAAAACCATTAGATTCCTTATCATAGACAAGCATATTGTCTTTAGCTAAAGCACCATTACGAGCAAAACCTAATATCTCAAAAGGATCGATACTTAAGTCAACTCCACCTGCAATAGCCAAATCTAATTCGTTATTTTCCAGAGCTGAACAAGCTTTTGTAATTGCTAATAACGAAGAACTGCAAGCACCATCTACTGTGTATCCTCCACCTTTTAAATCGAAATAATTACAAATCCGGCCTGCTATTGTATTGGAAAGGCCACCTGCAAGAGTATCCTCATTAATTGTTGGAAATGCTTTTAAATATTCCTTTTTTATATATCCGAGTACTTCATCTAAACGATTCTCAAAAGCACTCTCTTTTTCTAATATGCTTTCAACCACTCTTTGAACATAAGGCCATCGAAGCCCCATAATATTGGCTCTTGAAAATTCTCCCGTCAAAGAGTTCCCTATTAATACCCCTGTCCTATCTTTAGGTATGTTTGAGTCATTAAATCCTGCATCTCTAATAGCTCGCTCAGAGACATCAAGGGCCAGCCAGTGTGTAAGATCGGTATTTTTATATGTTGGACCTGATATTTTAAACTTTACTCTATCAAATGAATAATTTTTGATTAGCGCAGCCTTATTAGAGTATGTTTTGTCTATTTGACTCTTATCTGGTGAATAGTAATCCTTCAAATTCAAGCGTTCTTTAGGAATCTTACGGAAAGATCTTCTTCTAGAAATTACATTCTCCCATAACTCTTTTGGATTACTGGCATCTGGATATTCACATGCCATGCCTACAATTGCAATTCCTTTGTACATACCCTACACTCCTCTAATTTTTGGTTTTTAAGACTCAATAAAGATTTAATAAAGTGATAACAGCCTCTCACCAGGCAAACAATAAATAATGAAAAGAAAAGCGTAAATACAACATCAAAAATCATGAGAACCCCATATACTGCAGCAACTGAGAAACCGAATACTATCTGATTCCTTCTTTTAAAAGGCGTAGTCCCAGGGTCTGTTACCATATAAAAGGTGAACAAAAGGAATGCAAGACCTGTCATTGGCAGTAAAGCACTAATTAAAGAACTATCAGTAAAGATACTTCGGATTAGGGCTTGAAGAACAAATCCACCAAGCCATGCAGCAATTAAAGGTCCTTTTTTGGTTAAACGAATATTTAGCATGGACCCTAAAATCAAAATAATTAAAGGGAAAATAATATCCCATTCATCCTTTAGATTTTCAGTGAAATGATATGGAGGCGCGATTGATATCCATGGAAAAAGCAGTAGAGTTACCGCTATGCCTGTATTAGATGGATTCAGAAAATGTTTTTTCGTTCCTTGAATACTAACTTGAAAAATTGTTTTTGTTACTATGGCTATTGATGCTGCAAAAGCAAATGGCAAAACTTCATTATTCGCATACACAAGCATACCTATAGCCAGGCCAGAAATATGTGCGGGAATTAGAAAATCGATTTTATTACTTAACCCTCCATGGTAAGCCGGTTTTCTTTTATTCACCTTTGAATCTGCAAACTCAATAATTACTTCTACTAAATAAGCTGTGAATACAGCTGTAAGTAATTGAATAAAGGATTGCTCAAATCCCAATACGGTATGCCCTAAAATATTCAAGACTGTTATTGCTGTTCCAAAGGCCCGCAACGCTTTTATACGTGGACTCATTTATTTTCCCCCCTTTTCCATGGGCAGCCATATCGTTTGCCATCCTAGTGTTACTTCTATATTTTTTTCTTGAAGTACACCATTTCCATCTCTCCATTTAATGCGAGCGGGATACTTTTTCTTGTTAATGTCTCCTATTCCAAAATGAATTTCATGACTTCTTTTGCCTGAATGTCCACTTCCCCCATCAATCTCAGCTAGAAGTATTTCATTATTGGGCAGGTACACTTCTATAGAGGCCCCAACTGCATGCCGCTTTTTAGCCGAGTCTTTACCTTCTGTGAATTTTAGGGAATCTTGATTTTGGTCTGTTAAATAGGCAATATCTAAACCTATAAAATTACCTGCACTTTTGGATTTATTAAGGTAAAAAGAAGATTGATCCCATTGATTAGCTAAAGCAAAGTCTAATAATCCATCGCCATTAACATCAGCGATTGCAATACCGCGACCCACTTTCTGTTCACTAGTGCCAAAGACGTCGGACTGATTACCATACCTGCCTTTGGTATTTTGAATAAAAAAGGCATTTTCAGTCTTTCCACTTATGTCTGTACCAGGTAAAAACTTCGGCCATGAATCTGGGTATTTTAAAAGCTCATCGTTGATAGTTGCTAACTCCTGTAGCTCATGCCATTTTTCCTTCTCTCCCCGAATAAAACCTGTTGCTTGAATGACTTCATTTTTACCATCATTATTAAAATCACCAGATTTAATATCCCATCCCCAAGAACTCTTATTTAGACCTAACTCAACACTTTGATTTTCAAATGGGGCAATCCCTTTCTCGACTTGTTCCCACTTTCCAGTGTTGATAAAGGCAAAGTGAGTTTCCATAAGAGCATATTCTTCTGCTATGTTACTTACCAAGATATCTAACCAACCATCTCGATTTAGGTCTACAAATTCAACTCCCATGCCTTTAAAGGAATCCAAACCTAATATTTCTGATTTAGGTGTTTTCCAATCTTTTTTCCCATTCAATGGTGTGAAATTAATCCTCCCTGGCGTAGATTTGTTCAATAGTAATCTATCCGGGCCAAAATCGTTGGCAGCATAAATATCAGGTAAACCATCCTTATTTAGGTCAGCTGCACCTATTCCTAATGTCCAACCACTTAGCAGTTCATCTGGGACTTGGCTTGAAACATCTTTATACAAATAATCGCCTTGATTCTCTGACCATAAGTAAATCCGATTCTTTCCCCCGTTAAAAGCTTGTGACATTGAATCCTGCATTAATGGTTTTTTAACACTATTTTTATTTAGTACCTCTGAAGAATCTGGAAAATAGTTTCCTACCACCATATCTAAGTGACCATCACCGTCAATATCAGAAAAAGTAAGAGCGTTTGAGTACATTTCAACATTTTTTACAATTTCTTTTGGTTGAAAGGATTCACTTGAAAGTGGACCGGAAGTCTCTTTTTGAATGAATGCTATGGGGGACCTTCCCCAATAGTAAACAACTATATCCTGGCGCCCATCCTCGTTAATATCTGCAGGCACACACCCCATTGGTGCAGCAGTTTGATTAGTTGTACTATCAAGCTGAAATTTCTCATATTCACCAATTAACGATTGAACTGTGACGTTGTTAAAACGTGGATCAACCATGCACAAATCATTAGAAAAACCATCCCCATTAATGTCGTTTATAGCTACTGCAGCACCAACCGACGAAACCCAGGATTGAATATTCCGATAATTAGGGTTAACTTCACGAAACTGTTGCTCTTCATGTCCTATGTCTCCATTTATAACCACCTCTTTAAATTCAATTTGATTTTCAATAGCCTCGGTATCCCTAGAAAAATAGACAGCAAGTAATAACATAGTGCTGATCATAATTGCTATAAACTTTTTTATGGTTGAATTTATAGTGAGCATTTAACTGGTACTCCTTTCGCTAAATGTTGCTGTAAAATAGCCCTCCAATTTTGATAAATAGGAGTTTGGTTATTAAGTTTTTTTGCTTCCTCAAGTGACAAATGAGTTAAATTTGATATTTGAACTGGATTCATATTACACATGGCTAAGCTGGTAATAGCTGTATGGGCCGCTGGAGTAGAAGCTTCTATACGTGCTGTATTTGCAAAGGCTACCCCTTGCATATAAGCGGCCAAATTGTCACCCGCAAACTTTCGAATATCACTGTAGCTTGCATGCTTTAAGCCTCCGGCATAAGCTGAAGCCAGTCCTACTCCACTCCATAAATCGTTGTGTAAATTGGTTGGAAAACTGTTTATTGCAGCAGACACGGCTTCTATATTGGCTCCGAATACAAACCATAAACTTCTGCCCACTCCTTGAAAAAAAGCATTTTCCATATACGAACCACTTTTTATCTTTCCAGGAGCTTTCATTCCATTTTTAAACTTATCCCAGTGAAAATAACCGAAATAAAATCCCATCCCATCTACAATTAGCCATTTATAAATTGGATGTTGTTTTTGAAAATCTCTCTTAGGAAACATAGGAAGCTTAGCATAACTCCAGCCCGCTCCAACATGAAGCATATATGAATGGGCAGCTCCCTCATGTTTGGTGAAATCTTGGAATCTTCCTTTATTAAAATAAAATAAATCTAATAGTTTTAATGCCATACCTGCTCCCTCATATGCAAAACCTTTAAACTCTAAAGAGAATACTTCTAATTTTTTAGTGAAATTTACCGGATCTTCTACTACTGCATGGTATCCATCTAAAAAGGTCTCTCCTATTTGTTCGAGTTTGTCTTTAACACGCTTCTCTTTAACTTGAAATCCCCTATTCTTTACTAAAACGTTGTCATAAGAAATTTTTAAAAGTTGACTGAACATCTAACTAACCTCCCAAATTATGCATTTTTCACCAACCCAATAAGCTCGGTCCTCAATGATTGAACTGCTTCCTCTCTAGGTATTCTCAAAAAACTAGATAAATGTTGGATTTCATCATCAAAAAGAAATATAATACTCTCCATTGCACTTTTATCACCTTGTCTAGCTTGTTTTAAGAGTCTATTAAATGGCATATGTGTTCCTTCATGTCTTTGATTGCTTTCCTTTTGCATTTGTTCACCGCCTGTTGACTAATATTTAGTTCACTAGCTACTTCTTTTTCTGTATATCCTTCTAAGATAATTTTTCTGATGATGCTTCTGTTTCTTAGATTTGGTATCGAGCTTAGTAACTCTTCAATAAAAATCCTTGATATTACTTCATCTTCAAAATTTTGTGTAATACCTAATGGGATACTTTCCTCCATTTCAATTTCTTTGTTTTTAACAGTCTTTATTTTGTATTGGATCCTCCAAGCTGCTCTTTTTAGGAGTTTGGAAAAAGTTTCTTTATCCGTTGTTTCAAGACAACAAGTCATTCTAACACCCCTCAAGACTTTCTATTAATCTAGGAAAAATTCATTTTCAAAATACAACCAATTTTTCCAATTATTTAAAAACGGTTGTTTTTCAATAGCGTTTTTTTCCCTAATTGATAAGAGAGGAGGTGCACAAATGGAAGATATTCAGGCTTGGATCACCGTGATGGGTAACTTTGGATTTCCGGTAGTCGTTTCCATCTATTTGTTGGTTAGGTTTGAGAAAAAGATAGAAACCTTAGGGTCAACCATTCAAGAATTAGGGGAAATCATCAGAAGTACCAAAACTTAGTATTTTTAACGAACGTGTGTTCCTATATTCTACAAAAAAAATAGAACATGTTCTAGAAAAATATTAAAAAAGTTTGGATAAGGGTCTAATGTAATGGTTCAATTGCATTAAACCCTTGCACCAAACTTAAGCCATCCTGCTATCTATCTTAAGTCGCACAAACTCTCTCTTCATTTAAGGTCGTACTGAAAAGGATTATTAAAAAGAAATTAATCATTATTCAACTTTAAAAACTGTTTTATACTTTTCTTCTAATTTTTGAGGATTAAAATGGGAATCAGTTCAAGATTTTGAATAGCATCAATCTCTGTTGACTTTTTTACTTCTATTAGGTTGTATTTTTTACTCGCTTTTTTCCTAGTAAATATAACGTAAAAAGGGAGGATTATTTATGCATGGGACAATGTCTAAGTGTGATGAGTTTGTAATTAAAGCATTACAGGAACAAAATGATTTAAATAAAAAGGTTAAGCTGCTAATTGAAGTAAAAAATGAAGAATCAGAAGACGCAAAGCACTTTTTAGTAAGTTGTGGTTGTGATGTAAAAAAACACTTTAGTGCAATTAACACCTATCTTATTGAGACTGATTTAAATGCATTAACGGACTTAATCAATAGTCATTCAATAGTAAGGATTAGTTATGATAGAGATGTGTGGGCACTGTTAGATGTAGCAGTGCAAGCCATTGGAGTACAAAGAGATTTAGACACGAAGAATGGAACAGAACATACTGGAGCAGGTGTGACAATTGGAATCTTGGATACAGGTGTGTATCCTCATAAAGACTTAGTAACCCCCAAAAATAGAATAATTGCATTTAAAGATTTTATTAATGGCAAGGATGAACCCTACGATGATAATGGACATGGAACACACGTAGCAGGCTGCGCTCTTGGAAATGGTATATCAAGCGATGGAAAATACCAGGGAGCTGCCCCACAAGCAAATTTAGTTGCTGCAAAAGTACTAGATTCAATGGGACGAGGAAATGCGTCAAGTATTATCTCTGCCGTTCAATGGATGATTGACAATAAAGACAATTACAACATAGGGGTAATTTCTCTTTCGTTAGGTTCCTACCCTATAAAGTCATATAAAGAAGATCCGCTTTGTTTAATTCTTGAAAAGGCTTGGGATTTAGGAATGACGGTAATGGTGGCCGCAGGAAATAGCGGTCCTAGTAAACAGACAATAGGAAGTCCTGCAGTCCATCCTAAATTGATTGCTGTTGGCGCAATTGATGATAAGGATACCATTGAGAATACAGATGATACTGTTGCAGACTTTTCAAGTAGAGGTCCAACAATTGAAGGCATTGATAAACCAGATATCGTTGCTCCCGGTACAAACATTGTTGCTCTCCGTGCCCCAAACTCTTATACAGATAGACTCAAACCAGACTACCGTATAGAGGAAGGTTACTTTACGTTATCAGGCACTTCAATGGCTACTCCTATTGCTGCTGGGATGGCTGCGCTGCTTCTTGAACAAAGAAGTAATTTGAAACCGGATGAAATAAAGCAATTAATGATGGAAGGGGCATTAAGGCTTTATGAAGATAAATATTCATATGGAAAAGGTTTAATAAATTATCAACAGTCATTAAATCTGCTAGATGGGAATGAAGAAAAACCTGTCAGCGGCAAAGTACCTGGAGAACACTCATTAGTGATTAAATGGGGATCGGACATACCTAAACTTCTTGAAAATGAAATTATGCAATTAAATAAAAACGTTTATATTGCTACCCCAGTCATTACAGATGTTAACTTAATAACTTTACTTTGTGAGGCAAGTCTAAAGAATATTTCCGTAAATATTGCTTTAGACTTACATGTGAAAGAAAATGTTCACATAGCTCAATATTTAACTAATTATGGAGTAAATGTCTTTCAGTTAGGGCAATCCGCTTCTCCAGAATTGCAAGGTGATACTTCCTTTGCGATTATTGATAATAAAAAAGTTTTGTTGTCTAGCGCCTCCTGGAGGTATTTATCCTATTCCGGACAGAGGGAATTTGTAATAAATATTGAAAATAACAAAGCAGTTTCCTACTTCATGGAGCTTTATCATCAATTAAGTGGTGCTAATGAAGATGCCGTCTAATTTAGTCATTCTTTATATTTTGGGGATATGTTTCACGGTGGCAAATTCCTATTTGTTTATAGTAAATAGCTTTTTTCTCCAAAAACCAATAAGCTTAATTTCGATGATTGTTCTAGCCTTTGCCTGGGTGGTTACAGTAGAGTTTAATCCATTATATAGAGAGTTAGTTGATAAGTGGAAAAAATAATTTTTGACGGGCACAAGAGATATTTCTTTATTTGTTTCACCTAATATCTAAAATGAGTACCGATAGTACTCCAATAACTTAAATGCAGAAACACTTCTTAGCTAAAAAATGAAGGGGATAATTCCCTTTCCTCTTGTTGAGAAAGGGTATTTTTTCTCAACAAAGGTTTCCTTCAAGTGAAATATACCATAGGAAGATTAGCTGTCCTGGTTTTAAAAGAAGATCGCCATGCACCTATTCTGGCTTTGCCAGGTGCATGGCGTTTTTTTCATTCTCTGGCAAGCTGCGGTGAGAAGCACCTGTTCGCTTGCGTTATGTAATCCCCGTAACCGGCAATAGCGAAGCCCATGCAGCTCTCTTGAGTCTGCGACGCTTCGTTCCACTTTTTCTTTTCTGAGATTCAATTTTATTTTGCGAAGATTCTTTGGTTTAAACATGTAAATTCACCACAATCTATAGGATTTAATGGATTACTTATAATATATTAACGCGGTGAATAATTAAAGTTAACTATTAAAATAAAGGCTGTCGATAATTTCTTGACAGCCTGGGAGCGAAATTTAATCGCTCCTTTTCCATATTAAAACATGGGATTTCCATCCAGATATTGATATATATTTTCAACCAGCTCATCTGGTGTTTCTCCAGTTACCACTTCTCCGTTCACAAGCGCAAAAAGAGTGCTTGCACATTTGCCGCAATACCCAAGACAGCCATATTCGATGACATCCAGATCATAATCCTTTTCCAGCTGTTCAAGCGCTTTTTGAGAGCCACTGGCCAAATTGCTGATGCAAAATTCGATGATTGGCTTAATCACATCTTTCACCTCTCTACCCTGTTAATGCTACCTTTTTTACCCGAATTCTGCAAGAAAGTGATTCCATTAACCTTTTTTAAAAGTACGCATAATTACCATTTCATGTCGTTTATTGTCAAGTTTCCTGCTGATTTGTGTTGTGATTTTGTCACAATTTCGTTATACTTTTTATGGGTTTGAGGTTTATAATATCATTTATTTTTTTTCAAAATAACTATTAACATCTATTTAGGTTCGGTAACAGCAATTAGTACGGACATAAAGGGGAAATATACTATGAAAAATCTTGTGATACTTGGCGGAGGCTATGGCGGTATGAGGGCACTTGCCCGATTCTTGCCTAACCAGCTTCCCGATGATGTCTCTATTACACTAATAGATCGTGTGCCTTATCATTGTTTAAAGACTGAATATTACGCTCTTGCTGCCGGTACCATTTCTGACCAGCATGTGCGTGTATCCTTCCCTGAACATCAAAGATTAACCATCAAATACGGCGAAGTGACAAAAATCAGCATCGAGGAAAACAAAGTATATCTTCAGGGCGAAGAGCCTGTTGCGTATGATGATATAATAATTGGGCTTGGATGTGAAGATAAGTACCATAATGTTCCGGGGGCTGATATTCACACTTATAGCATCCAGACAATTGAAAAATCCCGCAGAACATATGAAGCTTTAAATAATCTATCACCAGGCTCTGTTGTTGGAATTGTCGGTGCAGGTTTAAGCGGAGTGGAACTGGCTTCCGAATTAAATGAAAGCCGTCCGGATTTGAAAGTCAAATTATTTGATAGAGGGAAGCATATACTGTCCGCCTTCTCCGAAAGATTGAGCACGTATGTAGAAAATTGGTTTTTAGAACATAATGTTGAAATCATTAACCAATCGAATATTACTAAAGTAGAAGAAAAAACCCTTTATAATCATGACGAACCCATCCACTGTGATGCCATCGTTTGGACTGCCGGCATCCAGCCGAACAAAGTGGTTCGGGATATGAATGTGGAAAAGGACCCGCAAGGACGCGTAGTTTTAACCAAACATCACAATATTCCCGGGAATGAACATGTATATGTGGTAGGAGATTGTGCGAGCCTCCCGCATGCACCAAGTGCCCAGCTTGCAGAAGGGCAGGCAGAGCAAATCGTTCAAATCCTATTGAAACGCTGGAAAGGCGAGGAGCTTCCTGAAACATTGCCAGTTATCAAGCTTAAAGGAGTCCTTGGATCACTGGGCAAAAAGCACGGATTCGGTCTGGTCGCAGAACGCCCTATCACAGGCCGCGTTGCCCGCCTGCTAAAATCCGGAATTTTGTGGATGTATAAATACCATAATGGATAATAAAAAATGAGCATCCTGATCGATGCTCATTTTTTTATTAAACTGCCTGGTATCCGTACTTTTCCATTTCGGCATAGATCGTTTTTAATTTTGGATTTCCTTCACCGACAATCTCATCCTCAATCAGGACAACCGGGTAAAACATATCTTCCTCTATCACTCTTAGTGCGAATTCTTTTTTGTCCTCTTCTTCGGGTGGATTATGAATGTCAACATACACGATTTTAAAAGGCTGATTGGCAAATTTCCTGGCTAGTGCTGCCTCGAGCCATTCATAAGTTTCCTTGGATGATGGCAGGTTCACACAGCTTGGACAAAGCTGCTCCGCACCATAAACAGTGATTTCAATCTCTTTTTTCACTCTTCTTTCCCCCTATGCAAAACTTGTTCTTCCCTTCATTTTACAACATTAACATAAAGCAGCCTAATAAAGTGAAACTTCAATCAGTGGGGGGTCCTTATCCCCCACTGATTGTTAGTTGAACCAATCGGGCCTTTACGGGCAGTTTGACCCCACTTATCCTCCTTTGATTCCTCTGAGCCTTGAAGCGGGGATCTTACTGCCCGTTAGACTGCGATAAAGTGAAACTTCAATCAGTGGGGGGGCTTTATCCCCCACTGATTGTTAGTTGAACCAATCGGGCCTTTACGGGCAGTTTGACCCCCACTTATCCTCCTTTGATTCCGCTGAGTCTTGAAGTGGGGATCTTACTGCCCGTTAGACTGCGATAAAAATATTCTCCTAATGAGTGGAAATTACGTTCTTGGAATAGATTTTTAAGACTGATTTGATTATAATAAATGTATGGAAAGGAGTCGATTTCACATGGCAGAACAAACAACTATGACTGAACAAGTTCAGGAAGTATTAGATAAATTGCGCCCATTCCTTCTTCGCGATGGCGGGGACTGTGAATTGGTGGATGTTGAAGATGGCATCGTTAAATTACGCCTTCTTGGTGCATGCGGCAGCTGCCCAAGTTCAACGATTACGTTGAAAGCCGGTATTGAGCGCGCTCTTTTGGAAGAAGTACCTGGTGTAGTCGAAGTAGAACAAGTATTTTAATTTTTCCTTTGCAAAAAGCGATGTCTGGATGACATCGCTTTTTTTATATTGTATGGCCTGCCTCCAGCTTAGCTAAGCTTTTTTTAAAAATCGTGCAGCCTTCCTGATCAATTTTCAGAGGAAGGATTTCCATGTCCGGGAGCAGCCTCTGAAGCCCTTCTGCCACTGCGGGCCCACATCCTGTCTCAGCCAGGCAGAGAACCGCCGGCCCTGCACCGCTTAAGGCAACTCCGAATGCTCCGAGCTCTGGTGCTGCTTTTTCAATGACATCCAAATGCGGAACCATTTTCTTCCGGTAAGGATGATGGAATAAGTCTCCACTCATCATCTTGCCTGCAAGAGAGAAATTTCCGCTAAGCAAGGCTGCTACCATGACATTTCCGACTGCGCCTGCCTGGACAGCTTCCCTAAAGGACCATTCTGAAGGCAGAACGCCTCTGGATTCCTTTGTGAGGAGTTCGTTTTTCGGGACCACTGCTATAACATCAAATTCTATAGTTTTAATACTTTGAACAGATACCTCTTCCTCTGACAGGCAGCCAATAACGAGGCCTCCAAGAAGGGAGGCACCTGCGTTATCAGGATGGCCCTCCATTCTTGATGACAGTTCAAGCTTCTCGTACTGTGTCAGCTGAAGCCCGCAAAATACATCTGCCAATTCGATCCCTGCTACAATGGCTGCAGCGCTTGACCCAAGTCCCCGTGTGAGAGGGATATCGCTCGAAATGCGGGCCTTGCATCCCTGAAGCTCTCTACCATACTTCTTCGCGGTATCCATTGCAACTTGAAAAATAAAATTGGATTCGTCAGAAGGGTAGATGCTTAGCGGCTCTGATAAAGGAATCATTTCAAACTTATCTGCCTTTTCGGCTTCAAGCGTCAAATATAAATTTAAGGCAAGGCCAATCGAGTCGAAGCCTGGCCCGAGATTTGCCGTGCTGCCGGGTACTTTGATGACAACCATTTCACCTTCGCTCATATATGAACGGCTCCCTTGATATGGTCCGCAACTGCTTTTTCATCATTTGGCAGTAAAACTGGCTTAACAGGGCTGCATTCAATGGCTGTATTAGGATCCTTCAGTCCGTTCCCAGTCAGGATAGCCACCACTTTTGTTTTATGAGGAATCTCCCCATTGCGCAGCTGTTTATATACCCCCGCAAGTGAAGCACATGAAGCCGGCTCAGCGAAAATCCCTTCAGAAGAAGCTAGTTTACGGTACATGCAAAGAATCTCTTCATCGCTGACTTCATCAATTTTCCCATTTGATTCCGACAAGGCAGCATTGGCTAAATGCCAGCTCGCAGGATTTCCGATTCTGATGGCTGTTGCAATTGTTTCAGGACTTTCAAACACACGGTTATGGACAATAGCCGCTGCTCCTTCTGCCTGTACTCCGTGCATTCTTGGAAGACCTGTACCTCTTTCTTCGTTGTATTCTTTAAACCCTTTCCAATAGGCAGAAATATTGCCGGCATTGCCCACTGGCAAAGCAAGGATATCCGGAGCGCTTCCAAGCTGGTCGCAGATTTCAAAGGCCGCTGTCTTCTGTCCCTCAAGACGATATGGATTAACCGAGTTTACGAGAGTAAAAGGTTCTGTTTCGCTAATTTTCCGTACCATTGCAAGCGCTTGGTCAAAATTACCTTCAATTGATACTACTTCCGCTCCATACATAACAGCTTGTGCAAGCTTCCCCATGGCGATTTTCCCTTCAGGGATGACAACCACACATCTCATGCCGGCCCTTGCTGCATATGCAGCCGCAGCTGCAGAGGTATTGCCGGTGGAGGCACAGATGATGGCATCGCTTCCTTCTTCTTTCGCCTTTGCAACAGCCATAACCATGCCTCTGTCTTTAAATGACCCTGTGGGATTTGCTCCTTCCGTTTTCACATAGAGATCAATGCCCCAGTCCCTTGAGAGCTTATCCAGCCTGATCAGGGGGGTATTGCCCTCATTTAAAGTAAGCATTGGTGTATTTTCACTAACTGGCAAATAGTCTTTATATGTTCTTATGAGTCCTTCCCATCTCATACTCTGGCGCTCCCTTCCACACGATACGAACTTTTGATTGATTGAACTGCCGGCAAATCTCTTAAACTTACTAAAATATCCTCATAATCCTGAAGGGATGCCTGGTGGGTAACCAGCACAATCTCAGCAAGCCCTTTTTCCTTTAAAGGAAGCTGCAGGATTTTCTCAAAACTGACATGATGCTCTGAAAAAATGGATGTGATGTTGGCAAATGTCCCTACTTCATCTTTTACATGCAATCTTAAGAAATACTTCGAATAAATTTCATGTGCATCTTTTAATTTCTTATCATATTGAGGAACTGCTGCGCTTTTTCCATTGACGCCAAGACGCATATTTTTCATTACCCCAACAAGATCCGATACCACAGCTGTAGCTGTAGGCAGACTGCCAGCTCCAGGTCCGTAGAACATCGTTTCCCCTACCGCTTCACCGTAAACATATACTGCATTGTATTCATCCTGAACCGATGCAAGAGGATGAGACTCGGACAGCAAAGTTGGCTGGACACTTACTTCCACCTTTTCCCCCTCCCGATGGGCAATCCCGATCAGCTTCATGATGTACCCAAGCTGCTTGCCGTACTGCAGGTCTTCTTCTGTAATATCTGTAATGCCTTTAACCTTTACATCATCAAGGTCAATATTCATGGAAAAACCCAGTGTAGACAGGATCGCCATTTTCCTTGCTGCATCGAGGCCCTCCACATCTGCAGTCGGGTCACTTTCCGCATATCCCAGCTCCTGAGCTTCTTTCAGAACGTCCTCATAAGCGCTCCCATTCTTGCTCATTTTTGTCAAAATAAAGTTTGTTGTCCCATTCACAATTCCCATCATTTTTGTAATTCTATCAGACGCCAAACCATCTACCAGCCCTCTTAAAATGGGAATACCTCCGGCAACACTTGCCTCATAAAAGAGATCACATCCGTTTTGAGCAGCAGCAGCCAGCAATTCAGGACCGTAAACCGCCATCAGATCCTTATTTGCCGTCACCACATGCTTGCCATTATCCAAAGCTTTCTTTAAATGGTTTCGGGTTTCTTCTATGCCGCCCATTACTTCAATCACTACATCTATATCAGCATCATTTAAAATGTCTTCAGGATTAAGCGTCAGCAAACTCCTGTCCACTTTAACGGCTCTGTCTTTATTTACATCTTTAACAAGAACTTTCTTTACAACAACCGGACAGCCGACCTGGTGCATAAGCTTATCCTGATGTTTCTCAATGATTTGCACGACACCCGATCCAACTGTTCCTAATCCTAATAAACCAATTGAGATTGATTCCACGCTAGCTCCCCCTTAAAGTGTTCACTATGTAAGTACATTTGTATTTGTATAGTAGACATTATAGGGGGCGAGCGGGATTTTTACAATAGGCAATTTTCCGAAAATATCAGATGGAAGCGCTTAACATACTGTTATATTGCGCTTCAATTTTTTTAAAAATTTTTATCTATCAATAAAGGCACCCTTCTTGGGTGCCTTCATCACTTCTATTTGACCGGTGTCTTCGGATTCTTTTCTGAAAGGACAAGATCAATGTTTTCCACACACAGCTCCATCATACTATAGCGCGTTTCTATGCTTGCACTTCCGATATGGGGCATGGCCACCACATTCTTCAGCTCCAACAGCGGATGTTCGGCGCCGATTGGCTCTTCCGCAAAAACATCCAATCCTGCTGCCGCAATTTCACCTGCCTTCAGTGCTTCATATAAATCATGTTCATTTACGACCGGCCCTCTGGAGGCATTCACAAAAACAGCATGGTTTTTCATCTTCCGGAAGGCATTTCGGTTAAATAGATTCCTTGTTTCTTCTGTTAATGGCGTCAGACAGACAACAAAATCTGACCGTTCGAGCAGCTCATCAAAGCTTACATATCGAGCTCCCAGTTCCTGTTCTGCATCCGGCTTCCTCGAGCGATTATGATATAAAATTTCCATATCAAATCCTGAGGCGCGCTTTGCCACTGTTTTTCCGATATTCCCCATCCCAATAATCCCTATTGTTTTATGATGCACATCCTGGCCTGCCAAAAGGAGCGGGCTCCAGCTCTTCCAATCGCCTTTCTTCACAAACTCCGCAGCCTCCACCATTCTGCGGGCAGCAGCAAGCACAAGTGCAAATGTCAGGTCGGCGGTTGAATCATTTAATACCCCTGGTGTATTGGTAACTGTAATTCCAAGCCTCTTTGCAGTTTCAACGTCCACATTATCATAGCCGACAGCCATATTGGCAACGATCTTCAGTTTCTCTCCCGCTTTTAGAACTTCCTCATTAACCGGCTCTGACAGCATGGTCAGAAGGGCATCTGCCTTTCCAGCTTCTTGCAGGAATACATCATAAGGTACCGGCATATCTTCCCGATCCCACATTTCAACAATGTATTTTTCTTTTAAACTGGCGATAACATCTTCTGGCAGCTTCCTGCTGATAAATACATATGGTTTCATTGAAATATCCCCTTTTCACATTCTCAGCTTACTGTTCCTTTCGCCAAGAAAGAGGGATTTCCCTGCCATTTTTCAGCTCTTGATCCAATTCACCAGAGGAATCCTAAGTTTTTTGATCGGAACTTCGGCAAATTCGAAGAACCCTCCCAGAAAACGCTCATGGTCATCAGACTGCCAGAGATACTTCTGCAGGCGCTCCTGAAGCACCAGCTTCTGCTGTTCAGAATCGGCGCCATAATAGTTTTCGATTGTTTCAAAATAATGGAGGGGAAACAAAAGACGGGCGTAGTATAACCGCCATGAAAAAGAGGATAATCCTCCTATACTTTGATATTCCGATAAAAATTGGCGGAGTTCTGGCTGATACGTTTTGATATTACGAAAGTATTTTTCCCTTGTCCATTCCGCCAAATCTCTGGACGAGTGATCAAATACCCAGTCAAATGGATTTTTCATATAATAACTGTCACCCCAGGTGGCAGATGTCAGTCTAACATGACAAACGGTTCCGCTGTCTGCCATTCCGGGTTCATCATCTAGCTCTGTATCCACAAGATACTGTATTGAGTTTTCAGCCAGCCCCATATAATATGGAAAAGACTCTAAAAACATTCTTTCAAAATCATTTTCGGGTTTCTGGAAAAGCATTTCATTCCATACCTTTTCCATTTGGTCAAGCCGCTGTTCCCAAAGCTGTTTCCATTGCCCGATTCTGCTCGTTTTTTTCACAGGGAAAGAAATGCTCCTGCCTCTGTAATGGAACTTTGCCAGCTTTCGGCCAAACTGATTCTGCTTCCTGCTCAAGGTATGCCGATTAACTAAAATGCAAAAGCGGCTATCATTCCAGTCAATGGACTGCTTGCCTTCCTTCGTTTTCAAAAAAGTGCTTATATTTCTATCTCCGTTATTAGACAGGTGTTCTGCCATTTGGTCCAGTTCATCAAGTTCTTCTTCATCTGTATGCCCCGCAGGCACAAGCAAATAAAGATGCCCCTGCTTTCGGCACGCGTCATATTTTCCGATTCTGATTGTATCTTCCGCTTCTATGCCAAATTGTTCTTTCAAAAGCTTTCTAAACATTAAACCACCTCATTATAAAGAGATCCTTAAGGTATGTATATGAAAGAAGACTTTAAAACTTGTTGTTTTCTTGGATAAGACTGTGTACCATGGATATGATATAGAAAATGAAATTTTTCCGTTTGAGCGGCTGTGGGCATATTTGATAAAAAAAGGGTATATACATAGTGAAAAGAATATAAAAGTGCACTGCACAGGTCCTTTAAAGGCCTGATGTACTTACCGCAATCATCTATTAACCAGAAAAGGTGAAGCCAATGAATGAAGAAAAAAAAGCAGTTAATCTTACCGAGCAGACAGCACGTAAATGGCTACATGAAAGAGGGGTTGAAATACAGGATATAGCTGATTTGGTGTTCTTCCTCCAGGAGAAATATCACCCCGATTTGCAGATGAAGGATTGCATTCATAATGTTGAGCGTGTCTTATCAAAAAGAGAAGTGCAAAACGCCATTTTGACAGGAATTCAGCTTGATATGCTGGCCGAGGAAAAGAAACTCCTGGAGCCGCTGCAATCGATTATCGCTACAGATGAAGGATTATACGGTGCGGATGAAGTGTTGGCCTTATCCATTGTAAACGTATATGGTTCCATCGGATTTACCAATTTCGGGTATATCGATAAATTGAAGCCGGGCATTCTGAAAGATCTGAACGATAAGAGTTCAGGCAGATGCCATACCTTCCTTGATGATATTGTAGGAGCTATTGCTGCTGCCGCTTCGAGCAGACTTGCACATAGTGCTGAAAATGTGGAATAGAAAAAGGATGGAGAGTTTTCTCCATCCTTTTTCTATTTGAAGTCCCAATCCGCTAATGAATCGAGTACAAAGTCCGGCTGTCTCTCATAGCCCTTCAATAATTCTTTCGTTGTTACCCCCGTATGGACAAGCAGGGTATCCATACCGGCATTCATTCCTGCTAAGATATCCGTATCATAGTTATCTCCAACCATCAGTGTTTCTTCCTTGGCGGTTCCCAGCACCTTCAAAGCCTGCTCCATAATAATTGATTCAGGCTTGCCAATAAATACAGGCTGAGTTTGTGTCGAAACAGTGATGACAGAGGTTAGTGACCCATTGCCCGGCAGCAGCCCTCTTTCTGTCGGAATGGCAATGTCTCCGTTTGTGGAAATGAATGTTGCCCCATTCCGGACAGCCAGACAGGCGATGGACAGCTTTTCATAGTTAATCGAACGGTCAATCCCCACCACTACGAAGTCTGCATGCTCCTTTGCAAAGCTTAGTCCTTTTTCAGACAGCGCTTCCCGTATTCCTTCTTCTCCGATTACATAAACAGAAGCATCGTTTTGCTGTTCATATATGTAGCTGGCAGTGGCCATGCTCGTTGTAAAAACCTGGTCTTCTTCAGCAGGAATGCCAAACTTCACAAGCTTATCCGCCACCTGGCCTGGTGTTCTTGAAGAATTATTTGTCACAAACAAATAAGGCAGACCCAGTTCCTGAAGCCTTTTGACAAAGTCGGCAGCCTCACTAATCAGCTCTGTCCCGCGATACATAGTGCCATCTAAATCGATTAAGTATCCTTTATATTTTTTCAAAACAATTCCTCCCATATGATCTATGCCTTGATTAGTATCCCTATAAGTATTGCTATTTAACTTGGCTGTCGCCCATAAAAGCTATCTTAAAGGAGCAAGGTGAATTGTACAATTATTCACGATTACAGGTGATGCAGTTATTCCCGCAAAAAAACTCCTTGAACAGGAGCCCGCGCTTAATCTTGCTCTATTATATAATGACAGCATCCATCACCCGCAGCCATGCAGGATTTGATATTAACTTTATCTGCAGAAAGAAAATCTTTGATAAATTCCTTTTCAGATCTGCAGATTTGTTTAAATTCTTCTGCCGTTTCGATATATGGGCAATTGAATTCTTTGAGATGGACCTGACCTTCCTCTATACGAACTTCCGGCATAAAGCCTTCAAGCAGAAGGAGTTCCTCCAGAATTTGAAGCTTTTCGGAAAAGGATTTCCCCGCTGTCTGAAACTCATACTGCTGTATGAGGCGGCTTTTCCTCCTGGAAAACAACTCAGTAATTAAATGCCCCTGTCCCATGCTTTTTAGTTCTGTTAATAATTCAACACTTAGCTGCTTGTATTTTTTCGGAAACAGATCTTCACCTTTTGACGTTAGCTGATAAAGCTTTGAAGGGCGCCCTTTTGTTTGCCTCTGGATTGAAGATGTAATAAATCCATCCTTTTCAAGGACCTGAATATGCTTTCTGACGGCCATTTCGGATATTCCTAACTTCTGGGCAATTTCCAGAATGGATCGTTTTCCCGCTGTTTTGATTAACCTGAGAATCATATCTCTTGTGGAGTTTTCTCCAATATGCATGACATTCACCGCCCTTCTCTTTATTCAAGACTAATCTGCCCTAGAGAAAAAGATCGGAATTCTCCGACCTTATTGAGGTTTAAATGCAGAAACCGGTCCGAGTTCATTGATCAAATACTCTCGGACCCGGCCTGGAAACTCTTTGATCATGGGGATATGGCTGCTTATCGCTGCTTTTAGCCCCTCATGATTGACATCTGTGTAGTTTTGGACGAGCATTTTACGATATGTAATGAATTGCTTAAAGCTTTCGCTCATTTCTTTGCTGATTACTTTTTCATCGTCAAGAATATCCACGATATCATCGTAGCTGCCTGGATCCCTCATGATAAAACCGTCTATCATCGTATTTCCAGTATCAAGGATTGCTTCGATCATAATTTGGGCAATCCGTTCCAATGCTGCCTTTTCAATAGGGGATGTCCACTCTTTCACTTCTTCAAAAAGGGAGATTTGCTGTTCCAGATAACTGAGTGTGTCTTCAATCTTTTCCCTGTCTACGAAATACATAACGCTTCGTTCCTCCTATGAAGAATTTCAGGCTCCTGGTTAAAGCATCCGCCTGCACCCGTGTCATCCACAGCTACCCGAAATCCTAAAGTTCTCTATACCTCTATATTGTATATAAAGTTTTCAATACCTTCAATGGGGATCACATTGAGTTATTTCAGCTCTGGTGGAATAAACCTTCAGAGGACATGCTATAATCGGTATATAAAACAACTAAGGAGTGTTATATTTGGCAGAACGCTTTTTCTTATATGATGATCTTGAAGATACAAAAACCAGATTTGTCAGCTTTATGGGGGAAAACCAGCGATTTGATTTAGCTATCGTTCGTTCTGATCGCTATTACGGCAAACAATTGGTCCTTGATATTCAGGGAAGCCGCTTTGCCATCATAGGAGAAGATGACTTAAAAGAAGAAGGTTATCTTGAGCATGTATTTCAGCTTTCTGAGGAAGATGCAGAGGACCTTAAATCATTTCTGATGGAAATCGTTTAATATACGATAATAAACAGATAATAAAGGGGAACCTATTTTGGTGGGTTCTCCTTTTTATTCTTTAAAGACCCTGCTTCATATAACTTCTTAAGGAGTGATGGCATGGACGATAAAGAAAGACGCACATACACCGACTTCTCAAATGTGGAAACACAAAGGAATTTCCTGATTCCCGAGGACTTGCCTGAAGGTGCGTATGGCGCTCCGAGAAATGCGGATGAACCGGTAGAGAATAAAAGCACCCCATGGCGAGAGGGCCAGCGTTATTACAGCGCCTTTAACTATGAGTTCAAGTCCCTTCACCAAAACTTGCCGCGGCAAATGCCAGGGGCGCACCCTCCGCATGACGATCCTGATAAAAACGAAGAACCGCCATACACAGAGACTTAAGCAAAGCGCATGCGCAAAAAGGGCCGGGTTTCCCCTGCCCTTTTTAGCTTTTAACTTTTTTCACAACAAAATAGGCACAGCCGAAATTACAGAACTCGTAAAGGTATTCTGTAAGTGTGCTGATTTTTGTATCAAATGAAGCTTTCTGGCTCTGATCATCGAAAAAACCGCGAAGACGCAGCTGTCCATATCCCCAGTCCCCGACAATATAGTCATATCTGGATAAAATTTCGCTATATCTCCCCCGAAATGCTTCTTCATTAAAACCATTCCGTTCTTCCTCGATCAATTCATAACAGATATTATTAATGCAAACCAATTTTTTCACCTCATTTTAAGAGCATAAGTAACAGTATTATATTGGAATTAACATGATATGAAAACAAACCTATAACTTCTCCTATTTAAATTATAACTGATTCCCCATCAATTACTAAGAGAAAAAAATCAGCAGGTGGCAATTCTATAGATGAGGAGGTGTTTATAGTGAAGAAATCACTAATCATTCTTGGCATTAGCGGCATGGCTGCACTGACTGCCTGCCAAAATAATGCTGCAAAAGAAGATATCTATGAAGAAACCGGTCATACCGTAAATGTAAATGACCAGCGTGCTGATTTATACAATAGGGATATGAGCAACGGCAGAAACGGCAGAAACAATACCGGTGAAGACTTTGGATATGTACGCCATCAAAAAAGCCCAATTATGGGAGACAACGTTTCAGCAGACCACTATGCTGCCATTGACCGTGAACAGGTTGCAGATATTATCGGGAAATATTGCACAGAAGTTCCGAATGTGGACGATATTTCAACTCTTGTAACAGATGAAGAAGTCCTGATTGTATATAATACTGACACAAAAAACCGAAATCAGACAGCTGATCAGGTCAAGAAGATGGCTATGTCTGTTGTCCCAAGATGGTATCATGTCTATGTAAGTGATGATACATCTTTAAGGAAAAATGTTGAAAACTATGCAACAGTGGATTCTGATGGACGTAATGCTGAAAATGGCATTAACCAGTTAATCAAACAAATGCTTAAATCTCCTCAAGGAGAAAGAATGAGTGAAAGTGAAAATGAAAACGGTGAAATGCAGGGTGAAAGAAACGATGATATGGATAAAGATGATCTTGGAGAAACAGTCAAAAAGACAGGAAACCGGTAACAGGAAAGTTTCCTCCCCCAGAAAACCACTTCAAAAAAGAGAGTCCAGCGATGGCGCTGGACTCTTTATAATTTATGCTTGCTGAATTTCCTTTTCTCCCATAATCTGCTTTTGTTTAGCTGCCGCATTTACCTGCTCATCAGCATGGTAGGAAGAGCGGACAAGAGGACCTGCTTCACAATGACTGAATCCTTTGCTCATTGCAATGTCCTTCAGCTCCTGGAATTCTTCAGGTGAATAATACTTCAGCACTTTAATATGTTTCTTGGATGGCTGCAGGTACTGCCCTATTGTCATAATGTCAACATCATGAGCACGCAAATCATCCATTACTGCAATGATTTCCTCTTTCGTTTCACCAAGCCCGATCATCAGGCTGGATTTTGTAGGGATATCCGGCTGCATTTCTTTTGCACGCTTTAAAAATTCAAGAGAGCGCTTATATTTCGCACGTGCTCTTACTCTTGGAGTCAGGCGCTCAACAGTTTCGATATTGTGATTAAGGATATCGGGACGGGCATCCATAAGTGTTTTCAGGTTTTCATAAACACCGCCCATGTCGGAAGGCAATACTTCAATGGTAGTGAACGGACTTTTTCTTCTGATGGCACGAACTGTTTCTGCGAAAACAGCTGCACCTCCGTCCTTTAGATCATCTCTTGCTACAGCTGTTACAACAGCATGCTTTAAGTTCATAAGAGCCACGGAATCAGCCACGCGTTCCGGCTCCTGAAGATCCAGTTCAGTCGGCAGGCCCGTTTTGACAGCACAGAAACGGCAGGCACGCGTACAAACATCGCCAAGAATCATAAACGTAGCCGTTCTTCTTACTGCCCAGCATTCATGAATATTGGGGCACTTAGCTTCTTCACATACAGTGTGCAGATTCTTTTCCCTCATCATTTTTTTTAGGCCAGTATAATTTTCATTTGTGTTCAACTTTATTTTCAGCCATTCCGGCTTGCGCAAATACTCTTCTTTCTTGCTCATTTTTCCCACTCCTTAATCTGAAGCTAGACGTAAAGAAAAGCGCAAGCGCCCTTGTCCGCCACTCCCTAACATCGAGGGGGCTACGCTGCTTGAGCTAGACCGTTTTTCTGACTTCAGAATTTATACTTTCTGCCCATTAAAAAAGCCAGTCATACAATTCCGACTAAGCTGATTAGGCTTCACCTGATGCCACTTTATCATAATGAATTGAAGAGGACAAGCCGAAGATTCTGGTATTACCATTAATTGATATTTATTAAATTATCCATTCATCACAAACTATATAAGCAGACCATCACAGAAGGGAGGATTTCCGTGCGGATTTTATTTACCGCTGCTGCGGCCTTATCGTTTTTTCTGATTTCCTTATGTACAGTCAGTGCTCAAGAAAATGCAGCTGATATATACAAACAAAAAATGGCCCTTTATAAAAGAGTTGAGGCTGTTACGAACATTCCCTGGTATTACCTTGCAGGGATTGACCAGTATGAAAGGAATGTCCGGCAGTCAAGAAGGGACATTCCCAAGGCTGAAGGCATTACAGGAATCTATTTCAAACCTGAAGAATGGGCCGGAATTTTGAATCCAGATCCAGCTGATGAAAACCCTGCATCCATTCAATTTTTCAATGGAATAGGATTTGACGGGGACGGGGACGGTAAAGCCAGCTTGAAAAGTGATGAAGATGTTCTTCATTCCTTTGCAAATTTCCTTCTCTCCTATGGTACAGACCATGATAATTTAAAAATTGGATTGTGGAATTATTATAAGCGAGATAAAGCCGTTGGCATTATCATCGGCAAAGCCCAAATTTACAAACAGTTCGGCCGCCTTGATCTTGATGATCACGCCTTCCCTGTCCCCTTGAGGAGCAATTACAGCTACAGAAATACATGGGGTGACGCAAGGGGCTGGGGCGGAAGAAGGATTCATGAGGGAACCGATATTTTTGCTGATTACGGGGTACCCGTCCGGTCTACCTCATATGGAATAGTGGAAATGAAGGGCTGGAACAAATATGGAGGATGGAGAATTGGCATCCGTGACATTAATAACAATTACCATTATTTTGCCCACTTAAGCGGGTTTGCAAAGGATCTCAGAGTCGGCCAAATCGTTGAACCCGGCATGATGATAGGCGGAGTAGGAAGCTCCGGATATGGGCCTCCAGGTACATCAGGCAAATTCCCGCCACATCTCCATTATGGCATCTACAAAGACAACGGCTATACTGAATGGTCCTACGATCCATATCCACACTTAAGATTATGGGAAAGACAGGATCGGATTAAAGCCAGAAGAAAATGAATAAAGGACTGCCCATTAGCCAGGCAGTCCTTCATAAATTATTTAGCTTTTTTTGCTTTAGACACAGCATTCATGATACTTGCTGCAAGGCCGCCCCAGATAATGAGCATCCCAACCACCATCATTGTAATTGCACTTCCAGACATTATTGAGATACCTCCTTATCAGCTGGTATTGTAAGCTTAGACTGTGTATCATTCTTTTTAATAGCCATAAATACAAATCCTAAGATAATGGCTCCAATTGCTACTCCCCATCCGGAATAGAGAAGGAAGCTGGTAGGATACCCTTCATAATTCTCTTTAATATTCGTTATTATGTTTTGAACCATCATATACCCAAGCACGATTGGCGTAATAGCTGTCAAGCATATCTTCCACCAGGAACCAAGTCTTATATCAGAAACAGCATCTGCATGATTCTGGAGATTCTTGAGCTCTTTTAGCACCCAGCCAACAATAACAACCTGTACCAGTCCTGCTAACGCTACACCAAATTGGTTGATAAAGTAATCAGCCGCATCCAGGAAGTATAACCCGCCCTGTGTCGCAAAGAGAATGGAAATTATAGCAGATAAACCGCCGCCAACAAGAACAGCTTTATTACGAGATACATTAAACTTATCCTGTACACCGGCAACAAATGTTTCAACAATTGAAATTAACGATGTTAACCCCGCCAGTGTTAAACAGATAAAGAAGAAAGAACCGAATAAGCCATTTAAAGCAGGGAATTCGTTAATGATCTGGGGGAATACAACGAATGCCAATCCCACACCTGAGGATACAACCTCATTAATGCCTACACCCTGCTGTGCAGCCATAAATCCAAGTGCTGCAAAAACACCGATACCAGCAAGAAGTTCAAAACCGGAGTTTGCAAAGCCGGTAATAAAGGCGCTGTTTGTCAAATCCGTTTTCTTTGGAAGGTAGCTTGAATAGGTTACCATGATGGCAAATCCAATTGATAAACTAAAGAAGATTTGGCCGTAGGCTGCTACCCAGACTTTAGGATCAGCTATCATTTCCCAGTTTGGCTTAAAGAATGCATCCAAACCAGCAATAGCCCCATCAAGTGTCAATGCGCGAACAACAATAATTAAGAATAAAACTACAAGGACAGGAATAAAAATTTTGTTCGCGATTTCGATACCTTTTTTGATCCCTTTAAACAGGATTCCAAGCGTCACAACCCAAACAATAACTAATGGTATAAATACTCCCGGTACAATTCCGCCTACATCTCCAGGCGTTTCTGCAAGCTTTAAATATTCTCCAAAGAGGAATCCGTTTGGATCGTCACCCCATTTAAGGTTAAACGAGAAGCCTGCAAATGACATTGCCCATGCGATGATAACTGCATAATATGTTGAAATTACAAATGAAATGGCGACCTGCCACCAGCCCAGCCATTCGTATTTCTTACTTAATCTTGCATAAGACAATGGTGCTGATCCGCGATACTTATGGCCAATTGTAAATTCCATGATCAAAAGCGGTATACCTGCTGTCAGCAAGGCAAACAAATATGGAAAAAAGAATGCTCCCCCTCCATTTTCATAAGCAACTGCCGGGAAACGCCAAATGTTTCCTAGACCAATTGCAGAACCCACAGCTGCCATAATAAACCCAGCCCTGGATCCCCACTGCGGACGATTATCCATAGTAAATCTTACCCCCTGTAGATATCCCCAATTAAAAAGAACAATGGGAACTTTTTATATTTTCAGATAATTAAATCTAACTAAGCCTAGTATAGCTATTTTTTGATATTCTGTCAAAACATTATTTTCCTAATAGTAATATTTTTCGAAATACTTGGTTTTAGCACAATACCAGAGTAAAGCGTCTATGAAAATTAATATATTCCTATTTTAATTTCCATTTGGATTCCCCCCGACAAGGAGTTATTTTACCAAAAATGACTAAGTATTTCCTTGTCCTCACCCCCTTTGTAAAATTTATTCCTGAAACTTAAAAACTTTCTTTATTTGTTCAGATAATTCAAAATAATATTGTGCATTTGCCAAAATTAACCTCGTTTGTCCTTAGTGGCCCCGGGAATATAACCAATGTGCTTAAAAGTTTTCAAATATAGCATAAATGAAATCCAGAGGAGGTTTTTACAAATGGATACCAATATTATCGGAGTTTATAACTCACAAAGAGAAGCAGTAAATGCCATTCAAGAACTGCAAAATGACGGATACCCTGTTCAGGAACTTTCGATCATTGCGCATACTGAACATCTGGATACATCTCTTGAAAATAAAACCGGTGTTCATACAGAGACCTTCGAGACTAAAAATAGAGACAGCAGTGAAAGTGCAGGTTTCTTGAATAGTCTGGCATCCTGGTTTGATGATGACCGTATGAGCAGCGAATCTGCAGGTGAAAAGTTCAGCCAACTGGGCATGTCAGATGATGAAGCCCGCAAGTATGAAACGTATGTGAACGAAGGGAAAATCATTTTATACAGTGAAAAAATGGATACCGCAACTGGCTTTACCAATGCCGGGACTGCCGAAGCTAAAGCGAATAGCACTTACACAGACGGATATGATGAGCTAAGAAATTCAGTTGCAGATGATGAGCAATCATTAAAACTGCGGGAAGAACAGCTCGATGTGTCAAAAGAACGTGTACAATCTGGAGAAGTTGAAATCCAGAAGGATGTAGTGGAAGAACAAAAAACTATAAATGTACCTGTCGAGCATGAAGAAGTATATGTAGAAAGAAGAAAAGTGGATGATGCGGCTGATGTAAGCTCCTCACCTATATCGGAAGATGAAACAATCAGGATTCCAATTACTGAAGAGCGTGTGGAAGTCTCCAAAAAACCCGTTGTCACCGAAGAGATTGTCGTAGGCAAACGGGAAGTTCAGGAAACGCAGCAGGTCAAAGAAAATCTCAAGAAAGAAGAAGTGCATTTTGAGGGCGGCAGTGAACATATTACTGAAGATGAAGACTTAAATAGAAAAAATAATAACCTATAAATAAAAGGGTTCCCTCGAAGGGAACCTTTTCATTTATGATGGACAGCACCAAAAAAGGCCTTCTCTCAAAGAGAAAGGCCTTTTTCTATAGTTTTTAACTTGCTCTGTTTTCCTGCCATGCTTCTTTTTTGCCGCGGCCAAGGAAAGCAAATCCCGCTACAAGAACAGCCACTGTAAGTAATGCGATGACAGTGCTGCCGGTAAATCCGATGACCAGATATCCAACAGCAGCGATTCCTGCTGAAATCAATGCATATGGAAGCTGAGTCATCACATGGTCCATATGGTTACAGCCTGCACCTGTTGAAGAAAGAATCGTTGTGTCAGAAATCGGTGAACAATGGTCGCCGAATACCGCACCTGCAAGGACAGCAGACATAGCCGGCAATAACAGTGAAATATCTGTTGCAGCGGCAATGTCTCCAGCAATCGGAAGCAGGATTCCGAAAGATCCCCATGAGGTTCCAGTACTGAAAGCCATAATTCCCGCTATGGCGAAAAGTAAAAACGGAAGCCATGACGTGCTCATATTTGAGCTTTCTACAAGACCTGCTAAATACTTTCCAGTTTCCAGACGGCCGATCAAATCAACAATCGCCCAGGCAAACAGCAAGATATAAACAGCTGGAAGCATGGATTTAATACCTTCCCATACTCCTTTTCCAAAAACATTTGGGTTAACCCCTTTCAAAGAGAATGCCTGACGGAAGAATAAACCTAACGAAACCAATAGACCCACCAGGCCACCAAGGATTAGGGATTTGGAGACATCTGTGTTCTCAAATATTTGTAAAACAGTCGCATTTCCTTCTACCGCCTGTGACCCCGTCCAAAACATTGAGCCCACTGTACCAATGACAAGAGCAATAATAGGCCAGACAAGATCGCCGACAGATCCTTTTGAACTTGTTGGAAGGTCGTCCTTCAGTTCACCAGGTGCAGGCTTCTCCGGATCCATTACAAGCCCCTCTTCAACTGCCCGCTTCTCATGCACTTTCATTGGCCCAATCTCTACGCCTCTTAACGCCACGATAAATACAATAGCAAGTGTAGCCCAAACATAAAGATTCATTGGAATCATTTGAATAAATGCTGAGAAAGCGGAATACTCGGTAACATTGTGGGCAGCAAGAATGGTCCCAATCAGCGCAATAATGTACGCACCCCAACTTGAGACCGGTGAAACGACACAAACAGGGGCTGAAGTCGAATCAATCAGATAAGCCAGTTTCGCACGTGATACGCGCTGGCGATCTGTAATCGGACGTGAAATCTGACCGACTGCCAGAGCATTGAAATAGTCGTCAATGAAAATGATAATACCTAAAACAGCTCCGACAATCTGTGCGCCTGCACGGGTCTTGACCCGCTTCATCGCCCATTCTCCAAAAGCGCGGCTTCCGCCTGAGATAGATATAAATGCAGTAATAACTCCTAATACAAGCAAGAATAGAATGATATATACATTCCAGGTGTTCAGCTCTCCGTCTGAAACAAAAATTCCTTTTACAGCATCCCAAATGATGCTGAAAGTTTCTGTGATGCTGAATTCGGCCAGCAATAGTGCGGCTGTTACGATCCCAACTCCCAGTGACAGCAATACGCGCCTGGTCAGGATAACCATAGCGATTGCTACCAAAGGCGGCAGCAGGGAGAAAATCGTGTTAGTCATTTCTTGTCCTCCTCTTGTTTTTTTGGATCACCGCCATGCGGCATGTCCGTTTTGCAATCAGGGGAAACAACAAGGATGATGACGAAAACCAAAATAAAAAAAGAGTAACGATAGAGAAAAATCTATCATTACTCTTTTGAAGTAATTAGTTTCTCCATCACGATCTGTAGCTCCCCATTATGAAGGCTTTGACAAAGTATATTCATACTTTCCCCTCATAATGACAGTGTTACTCCTATTCGAAGTAACCCCAGCAAGATTAGTTCTGACTCACTAATCATGCTTCGGCAACATTCCCTTTCGGCTGCGGTCGTCGTTGTCATCCTCACACAGCGTACTTTTGAATCCTGCACCTCTACCCCATCGGATATGATAAGGTTTTTATGAAATTATAGTAGAATTTTATCAAAATACTAACCTATTGGCAAGTGTTATTGGCCCGCCGGTATTTCTATTGATGGCGAGGTGCCCCCTCCGCCATTGTAAAATTGCGGGACCTTTCCCGGGTAAATGCCATAAGCCGCCAGCACATCCTCCTGTACTGTGATAATTTTAGTGGCAAAAGGAATGATAATTTGAACCTGCACATCCAGGCGGACCAGCACCTTCACTTCCACATTATTTATGCCGTGATCCTTTGTTTCAGTTATAAAATTGGAGGTAACGGAACCGACTGCATTAAACTTCACCGGTATACGGGGACCCAAGTTACCGAGGAGGGCATTATTGGTTGCCTGGCCAAGCGGCACGTAATAGACAATTCCATTTGAGTGCTGCATTTCCTCCGTATTGATTTCCACGTCTGTAAAGGACTCTAATGCATCCAAATCCCCCTTTTCCGCTTTCTTAATATTATCCTGAACCAGTTCGGTTACTTCCGCTTTGACTCTGTTCAGCTTTTCCACGTTTATGCTGACAACACCGCTCTCGCTTGCTTCAAACATATCTTCCAAATCCATCACATTGGTAATTTTTTTATTAATCGCATTGTTTATCACCAATGATGCGATTTTCCTTGTCTGTGAATCGGCATAGCTCATGAGTGTTGGCTTAAGCCCTTCATTGATAATCCAGAGGCCGGCAGCTGTTGAGATAACGAAAAATATAAAGGTCAAAAGAAATACATAGCGAAATGGAAGAGGACCTTTCCGGGGCAGCCGGCCGCGAAATTTTGCCAAAACAAATCCCCCCTTTACAAGCTATATGTATGCTGTAAAGGAGGGAACTAGGCTCAAAAATCCAAAATAGTTTATTGTTGTACTAAAGTCGTATCACAGCCTGTAATAACAGAATTCAATTCAAGCCCTAAATCTGCTTCATATGGCTCCACATTCCTGCCCTTTTCTTCAAGTATGCGGATGACTGGCCTGTCGCTAAGACCCGCGTTCTGCCGGCAGACAACACCTTTTCTTCCGTCATTCAGCTCGACTGTAACACCAACTGGATACACGGCAACCGCCTGCCGGAAAACTTCAATGACTTTCTTATCAAATAATTTTCCAGCCCCTGCATACAGAACTTCCAGGCCTTCATGAGGAAGCATAGCCTGTCTGTAAATGCGATTGGATGTTACTGCGTCAAACACATCTGCAATCGCAATTATCTTGCCAAAATTATGAATCTCGTCCCCCTGGAGGCCGCGCGGATAGCCTGAACCATTCAATCGCTCATGATGCTGAAAGGCACAATGTGCAACAAGGAGAGGGATTGTCTCTACTTTTCTTAATATATTAAATCCATCTTCCGGATGCTTCTTAATTGATTTAAATTCTTCTGCTGTCAATTTACCCGGTTTCAAAAGAATATCTGCCGGCACCTTCATCTTTCCGACATCATGAAGAATTGCACCCAGCCCCAGGATTTCAAGTTCCTTTGGCAGGAGCTGCAGCTTCATCCCGATTGCCAGTGAATAAAGAGTCACATTCAGGGAGTGGGTGAAAATATAGTGATCATATGTATAAACGTCTGATAGGATCGTAAGCAGCTCTTTATTTCCCCTAATTTCACTGATTAGCTGACGTATCAGCGCTGAGAGCCGCTTTGAGGCATTCTCAATTATCAGAGAGCCTGATAACTCTTTATTTGCTTGTACTTCCTTCAGAACGGTTTCAATGGTTTCGATAGCCTGTTTGCGCATTTTGGGAGTCAGAGGGTCCTTATATTGGATATCCTCAGTGCGCACATCCTTGATATACACATAGGTAATACCCATTTCCTGCAGTTTATATATTAATTTATCAGCCAGCTCCACACCTTCATGCAAAAGGACCTGACCCTTGTCATTGTATATAGCTTTGGCCAAAACACTGCCAGTCTCAATTGTATTGGTTGCTGCTAATCTCATATGTATCTCCCATATCCTTTTTTCGGTGCTACTTTATAGTTCGGGCATTATTTGGTTATATTTACATTATACGACAAATTTCCCGGCTTGAGAGTGAGTTTATGATATATTTTGAGATTGAAAGATTTATGTGAGGATAACCCGCTTTTACTTGCGGATAAAATAATTTATGTGCAAAGCGGCTCATGCATAAAAAAAAGACAAGCCCATTCAGGCATGCCTTTAGATCATTTTGAGAAGTGCTTCTTTTCCGATCGTTCCTTTAACAATGCCCAGCTCCTCGGCCTCATAAGTGACAGATTCAAGCGGGGCATTTAACAGCTGATCTATCGTTTTTACACCGACAGCCCTGCCGGCAATTACTTTGCGGTCCTTAAGCTTCTCATTCAGCAAAGCGACATCCAGGGCTCCGCACATGATATACCCTCTATCATTCGTTACCACCAGCAGATTGGTCTTTGGCAGCTGCACCGAAACACTCAAAAAAGTGTGGCCATCTATATCAATCGGTTTCAAATCAATCATACCTGCACCCACTCCTTTCCTTTTCCCTTACACAATATGTATGGACAGGGAAAAGGGTGAACGTGACAGGCACCCCCGGTTTTAGAATAAATCAAGCTGTCTTGGAGCAAGCTGCTGATATTCAATATCCAGCATTTCGATCATTTGTTTAGCGTTGTCTGCCGCGTCACCGCCGGAGTTGTTGTTGAAGACGACGAATACATTTTTACATTTTTTCTCAAGCAATTTCAGGTGTTCTGCCCATTCTGCCAGTTCTTTTTCGTTATAGCGGTAAAGATAGCGGACCTCCCGCCAGTTGTCCGCATTCTTTCTCTGCCAGCCGTGAAAGTTTCGGCCATGAAACCGAACAAGAACCTTATCAGGACTGGTTGTTTCCAGGACCATTGGAATAGAGCCCTCACCGGCTTGCGGCTCGTCACAGATGGTGTGAAACCAGTCTTCCTCTTTCATAAAGCTTAATGTGCTTTCCCTGAACTCCGGACGAAACCATGATTGATGCCTGAACTCCAGGGCACATGGGATATCCCCCATCTGCTCCTTGCACCAGCGGAGGTAATCGACATTGGCTTTTTTGCAGTCAAACCATGGCGGAAATTGAAACAGTACCATAGCCAGTTTGCCGGATTCGATATAAGGCTCCAATGAATCTTTAAACGCTTCAAACATTCCTTCTTTGCTTTCAAAAGGGATTTCGCCTCTTTGATGACCTGTCATGCCCTGGTAGGCTTTTACTATGAATTGAAAAGATTCAGGCGTGTCCTTTACCCATTTGGAAGAGTTACGCTTTGGCTGCACCGCATAAAAAGCAGAGTCCACCTCCACAGTAGGGAAATGGCCCGCATATTCTTTTAGCTTATCTCTAGGTGAAACATTGCCCGTATATAGGCTATCATGGTCGCCCCAGCCTGTTACGCCGATGATAATCATTGAAACACCTCCGTTTTTTTACTCTACTTTTCTTTTAACGGAAAATTTTGTACTGAAACTCTATATGATTATAATTTATTAAAAGTTTCAATTTCCAAGATTTTTAATCCAGTTTACCATAGGATTTTTTAAACTTCCTTTAAAATAATAAACAATTGATCGCTAAGCATTGATTTTATTGAACTCCAAGTTCTTGCCATATATAAAACAAGACGCCTTCTCCTTAACTCTAAGAAAGCGTCCTATGGCTGTGAAGTATCCTTATTTTGTTACTCCTCTGATTTTACCCTATATTGGGAAGTTGCTACTTATATAAATTAAAGGGGCGAGTATAAGCTAGTTGAAGGTTTTGCTCCTTTTGCACTTTTATTATTTCGATTTATTCATTTTTCTGGCTTGAGTCTGGAATTGTTTAATGTTAACCTTCACGTTAATATTAATTGAAGCTTCAGGAAACCGTTCCTCCCAATTGCCCTTTACTTTTTTCCACACTTTCGGTTGATTGATTCGTAAACTCTCTCCAAATCCAGCGACATCTACTTTTAATTCTTTTTGAGTCTTGGTTAAACCTGCTTCCATTAATCGCATAAATTCTTTTTCAACTGTTTTTTCTGCATCTCGAATAAACTTCTCATTAAAAGCATCACTGTTTGGTATCCAATCTTCAGATAATCGGCCTTCAGTATTAATGTTTACTGTATACGAAATATCCCCTCCATTTACCTGAGGCCTAATTGAACTTTTCAGCTGATCAATTTCATATGTAATGATTTTGCCCGTTTCTTTATCGACTCCTGTTACGGCACCTGCTTTCGCTTCACCTGTAATACAATTAATGCCCAAGGTTTCGTCTTCATTAAGCTCCCCAATCATTTTCTGTGTAATCCCTTTAATAACTGCTGCTCCAATGATTTGAACTCCACCATTAAATTTTTGTACTTTCTGAACCAAAAAACTTGAACTGGCCGACATTTTTTCCGAGAAATCGCCTAAGGATAATTTTGGGGGCATTTTTGATGTTTTCGTTTTCATATTTTCAGTTATAGACAATAGCTTTAAAGCAGGTACTGGATCCTTTGTTCCTTTTATGCTTAATATTTCGCTTGCTTTTTCCTCTGATATCAATACATGAACTGTCCGTCTTATTTCATGGTCGCGAAAGAAAAAATTCAATAATTGGAGCAAATTAATGGATTGTGCTGCTTCCTTACTAATTACCAATACTTTTAAATGGGCATAATTCGGACTGCGACTTGTAGCCGTGGAAGCTTCACGGCCCGCTTCAAATAAAGAGGATTCCTCAATTGTTAAGTTTTGAAATGGCTCTGCTTGACTGCCGCCGCCTCCATTCTCTCCAGCCAATACTTTAGGTACAACAGATTGAATTGTAAATTCAGGAGTTATGCGTTTTGTTGAATGTTCTTGATAATCCACTCCGACACCAACAGCCAGACCTATATCTTCAATATCAACGCGATCCCAACACCCTCCCATAAAAAGGATCGAGATGCAGCAGCATATCAAGATGCTTTTTTTAATTCTTCGCATTTCGTTTCCTCCTTATGAAGGCAATTATTAAAAAAAGGACGGGGATAATTACTGTAATTATGATGGCAAAGTTGCCAATATAGTCAGCTAATTTAAAAACTCCATTTATATCTTCCGGATACATCGCACATAGATAAATGAATGGTATAAGACCATACACAAAAGGTTTATACGCTTTCTTAAAAACTTGACTCAAACCTAAACTAGCAAAATAAAAATTCATTATAAAGGATGTAAACGTTGTAATCACCCAAAGAATGATAAAAAAGCTTTCAAATCTTTCTAAAAGGAGGAATTTCATTTCAATTGATTTGACCAGTTCGATCGTTGGCCATGTTAACTGCCTTACCTCATTTACGGTTAATGAGCCAATAACAGCTATTACGATCAAGATATACAAAAATAACGGGATAAATATTCCCACGGCTGCAGCTTTCATAGCTTGTTGTGGACGTTGCATATATGCGATTAAAATAAGAAAACTTTCAATTCCAGCAAGAGATAAAGTTGTTGGCTTAATCCCGTTGACAACTGGCTTAAATCCTTCACCCAAGACAGGGCGAAGGTTATTTAGATCAACATTTGTTACACTAAGACCCAGCATAAAAAAAATAAATACCAAAACAACCGGAAAGTAAATTTGAAGCAATTTTACAATAGGATATATGCCGCTGATCACGATATACACGCCTACTGCGATATAAACGATAATCACTGCTTCTATCGGAGTTTTATCCAGCAAATAAGCGCGAAGCACTTCAGCCATTGATCGTGCCTGATATCCACTAACTAATATAAAATACATAATAATAAATAGATTAAAAACAAGACCTGCCCATTTGCCAACCAATATAGGACTAAATTGATAAATCGTCATTCCTTTGAATCGAAGGCATAACTTAGTTATAAAAAAAGCAACAACAAATGTGATTCCGCCACTAAAAAGCATACTGATCCAAATATCAGGCGTTTGAACTTCCTCTGCACTTACGCGGGGTAATGTTACAATCCCCACACCAATGATTGTCATTACTAAAGCGACTGTAGCCTGTGTAGGTGTAATTTTTTCGTTTGAACCATTCACTATGATCTTCCTTTATTTAATCCGAGTGGAGTCTTTGGGTTTTAATATTTCAGGTCTTTCTTTAAGAACACTATATGGTAATCGAAGTATTGCATCCTTCCAATCTTTAAATTGATACGGAACAAATGGAGAGGTATATTCAACACCAAAACTTTTAAGCTTGACAAGGTGAATCGTAATGGCCATCGCAAACATAATAATTCCAAATAACCCTAATACAGCAGCTGAAAGCATCATTCCAAAGCGTAAGATTCGAATAGCTATTGCCGCCCCATACTGCGGTAAAGAAAAGGAAGAAATTGCCGTAACTGCCACAACAATGACCATCATTGGGCTGACTAAGCCCGCTGTAACAGCCGCCTCCCCAATAACAAGCCCTCCTACAATTCCAACTGTTTGTCCAATTGGTTTAGGAAGCCTTACACCTGCTTCCCGCAGTATTTCAATTGTGATTTCCATCAATAATGCTTCTACAATGCTTGGAAATGGCACTCCTTCCCTGCTTCCTGCTATCGAGATTACTAAATCAGTTGGAATTAACCCTGGATGATACGAAATAAGTGCTACGTATAATGATGGACCAAATAAAGAGACAAACGCTGCTCCAAACCGCATGAAGCGAATGAGGGTGCCAACAAACCATCGTTCATAATAATCTTCCGGCCCCTGAAGAATAGAGGTAATCGTGACTGGCAGAAGCAATACAAAAGGCGTCCCATCAACTAAAATGGCTACACGTCCTTCTAATAATCCACTTGCTACTTTATCCGGCCTTTCAGTTGTTATGAGTTGTGGAAACGGTGATAAAAAATCATCTTCAATGAACTGCTCAATAATCCCCGATTCAAGTATTTGGTCAATATCAATTTTTTCTAATCGTTTTTTGGCTTCTTGGATGATGCTGTCATTTGTAATATCTTTTATATATGCCATGATAACCGGTGTTTGACTTCTGCGTCCGATTGTATATTTGTCTAAAACTAAATGGGGATCTCTAATTCGCTTTCGAATTAAAGACATATTCACAAGAATATTTTCGACAAACCCTTCTCTTGCCCCCCTCACAGAAGCTTCTGTAATTGGTTCTTCAATTTGTCTTGAAGGCCATTTTTTTGTTCCAAGTAAAAGGGATGTATCGACCTTATCAATTAGTAATGCCGTATCTCCATTCAAAACCTCCATCACACAGTCTTCTATCTTGTTGTATTCTTCTACATCCGTTAGCGTTACAACATGGTCTTTAATGGTTTCTTTGATGTGTGAGCCGGTGGCCCGGTCTTCTATTACATAGCATTCTCGCATTTGAAGTTCTAACATGATTGACTTTAATATTTGTTCATGAATTTGCTCTTTATCGGCAAGCCCTTTAATAAAAACGACAGCTGCTTTAACGTTATATAAGTCAATATTAAATCTGCGAATTGCGATATCAGGGTTATTTCCTAAAATATTTTGTATTCGCTCGAGGTTAGAATCCAAACTAGATGAAAAGAATACATCTGTCCCATGTATCTTCACTTGTTGATGAGCATTTTTCGTTTGTTTTTTCTTTTTTTGTAACCAAGCCCATTGATTCATCTCCCTCACCTGCTTACATAAAATATTTTTTCAAACTGGTAAGTTTTAAGTTACTTTAGGTGTGGAAATTTTGATTAAGGGGATGCTAAATCTTTAACTGGATTTAATTGATCGTAACCATTTTGAAACTTTGGAAATAGAATAGGGAATTATAAAAGCTAAACATGCACCTAATAAATGTTCCCATTTTGGAAGGAAAGATATGATATTCTCCATAAACTCATCACCTGCTATTTATTTTCACCTAACACTTTAGTTATCATTCATTTTATAAAAGATGGAAACCCTAAATGAAGACATAAAGAAATCGGCAGGAAATGGAGTGGAAAGATACAGGTTGAATAACTGCCTTCCTTCAAAGGTGGAGTCGCTTAAACAAAAAAATGATTGAACGGCATAGCCGTTCAATCATTTTTTAAAAATTTATTATTAACCAATAGAACCTTCCATTTCAAACTTGATCAGACGGTTCATTTCTACTGCGTATTCCATTGGAAGTTCTTTCGTGAATGGCTCAATGAAGCCCATTACGATCATTTCTGTTGCTTCTTCTTCTGAAATTCCACGGCTCATCAGATAGAATAGCTGTTCTTCTGATACTTTTGAAACCTTCGCTTCATGCTCAAGAGAGATGTTGTCGTTCAGGATTTCATTGTATGGAATCGTATCCGAAGTTGACTGGTTATCCATAATTAACGTATCACACTCGATGTTGGCGCGTGCACCTTCCGCTTTGCGGCCGAAGTGAACGATTCCGCGGTATGTTACTTTACCGCCCTGCTTGGAAATCGATTTAGATACGATCGTTGAAGACGTGTTTGGTGCAAGGTGAATCATTTTTGCACCTGCATCCTGATGCTGCCCTTTGCCTGCTAATGCAATGGAAAGGGTCATGCCGCGTGCGCCTTCTCCTTTAAGAATAACTGCCGGATATTTCATTGTCAGTTTAGAACCAATGTTTCCGTCAATCCATTCCATTGTTGCGTTTGATTCACAAACAGCACGCTTCGTAACCAGGTTGTATACGTTGTTTGCCCAGTTTTGGATGGTTGTATAACGGCAATATGCGTCTTTTTTGATGATGATTTCAACAACCGCACTATGAAGTGAGTTGGTTGTGTACACAGGTGCTGTACAGCCTTCTACATAGTGCACATGTGCGCCTTCATCAACAATGATAAGAGTACGCTCAAATTGCCCCATGTTCTCAGAGTTAATGCGGAAATATGCCTGCAATGGCGTATCAACCTTAACTCCTTTAGGAACATAGATGAACGATCCGCCAGACCAAACCGCTGAGTTTAATGCAGCGAATTTGTTGTCTGTCGGAGGGATAACCTTTGCCCAGTGCTCACGGAAAATATCTTCATTCTCGCGAAGAGCGGAATCTGTATCCTTGAATACAATTCCTTTTGCTTCAAGATCTTCCTGCATGTTATGGTAAACAACCTCTGATTCATACTGTGCAGAAACACCTGCAAGATACTTCTGCTCTGCTTCCGGAATACCCAATTTATCAAACGTTTGTTTGATTTCTTCAGGAACCTCATCCCAAGAGCGTTCAGTTTTTTCAGAAGGCTTTACATAATACGTAATTTCATCAAAGTTTAATGACGCTAAATCTCCGCCCCATTGCGGCATAGGCATGTTATAGAAATGGTCCAATGATTTTAAACGGAAGTCAAGCATCCATTGTGGCTCTTCCTTCAATTTTGAAATCTCTTCTACAATTTCTTTTGTCAAACCGCGTTTTGATCGGAAAATGGAAACGTCTTTATCGGCAAAACCATACTTGTAATCGCCGATCTCAGGCATCTTTTTTGCCATCGTCGTATTCCTCCATTCATATAGGAAAGGGTTCACACCCTATCAATTCATAGTTTTTTAGCACACAAGGCAGACGAAACAGTTTTTAATCAAACGTTTGATTAATTTATTCCTGGTCTTCTTTCTCCGTGCCAACGCCTTTTTCCATTGCTTTCCATGCCAAAGTGGCGCATTTGATTCGGGCAGGAAATTGGGAAACTCCCTGAAGAGCTTCGATATCGCCAAGATCCAGATCATCTTCATCATATTCTTTTCCCAGCATCATGTCCGAGAAAACTTTGGAAAGCTTTAAGGCTTCTTCAATATTTTTACCCTTGATGGCTTGGGTCATCATGGAAGCTGAGGACATGGAGATGGAACATCCTTCGCCTTCAAATTTCGCATCAGCCACTTTGCCGTCCTCAAGCTTCAGCGTCAATTGAATCCGGTCCCCGCAAGTAGGGTTATTCATATTGATCGTCAGGCTGTCATCTTCAAGTACCCCTTTGTTACGAGGGTTTTTATAATGATCCATTATAACCTGGCGGTAAAGGGTATCTAAATTTTTAGAAGACATCGCTGAAATACTCCTTTGTTTTGACAAGCCCTGAAACAAGCTTATCAATATCTTCTTCCGTATTGTACAGATAGAAGCTTGCACGTGCAGTTGCCGACACCTTAAGCCACTTCATCAGCGGCTGTGCACAATGGTGGCCGGCGCGGACTGCAATTCCTTCCGCATCCAATACAGTAGCCACATCATGTGGATGAACATCATCTATATTAAAGGTAACCAGACCGGCCCGTTTAGAGGCTTCTTTCGGCCCATATATGGTCATTCCGTCTATAGCAGACATTTTTTCCATAGCATAAGCGGCCAGCTTGTGCTCATATGCCTCGATTTCGTCAAGGCCAATCTGCTCAAGGAAATCAATAGCAGCACCCAGTCCAATGGCACCTGCAATAATTGGCGTGCCTCCTTCGAATTTCCACGGAAGCTCCTTCCATGTCGATTCATAGAGGCCGACAAAGTCGATCATTTCGCCGCCAAATTCAACCGGCTCCATTTTTTCAAGGTGCTTTTTCTTTCCGTAAAGAACACCAATGCCGGTAGGACCACACATCTTATGGCCGGAAAAAGCAAGAAAATCACAATCCAGGTCCTGAACATCAATTTTCATATGCGGAGCACTTTGTGCACCATCCACAACCATAATCGCGCCATTCTCATGGGCGATTTTTGCAATTTCCTTAATCGGGTTCATAACACCCAGTACATTCGATACCTGCATGATGGATACGATTTTTGTATCGGCTGTTACGGTTGTCCTGACATCCTCAAGGGAGATGGTTCCATCTTCCTGCAGAGGAAGATACTTTAATGAGGCACCCGTCTGCTTAGCTACCTGCTGCCACGGAATGATATTGCTGTGGTGCTCCATGTAGGAGATAACAATTTCATCGCCTTCAGACAGGTTTGCGCGCCCGTAGCTTGCTGCAACTGTATTGATGGAAGTTGTTGTTCCTCTTGTGAAAATAACTTCCTCAGTCGATTTGGCATTAATGAATTTACGCACCTTTTCCCTTGCACCTTCATAGCCATCTGTTGCTCTGGTGCCTAGCGTATGGACACCTCTATGAACATTCGAGTTATATTCCCGGTAGTATTTATCGATCGCTTCAATTACCGGAACAGGCTTTTGGGAAGTAGCGGCACTGTCCAGATAAACAAGGGGCTTTCCATTGACTTCCTGATCCAGTATGGGAAACATTTGCCGAATCTCACGGGCATTCATTATTTTACTTTCCTTTCAATAATGGCAGTCAGCTGCTTTTTAACGCCTTCGATTGGAAGAGCATTAACAACTGGCGCCAAGAAGCCGTGAATAACAAGACGTTCAGCCTCTTTTTGGGATATGCCGCGGCTCATTAGATAATAAAGCTGCAATGGATCCACACGGCCAACTGAAGCTGCGTGTCCTGCTGTTACATCATCTTCATCGATTAATAAAATCGGGTTGGCATCCCCGCGCGCTTTTTCGCTTAGCATCAGTACGCGTGACTCCTGCTCGGCATTTGACTTGGAAGCCCCATGCTCGATTTTACCGATTCCATTAAAGATGGATGAAGCAGAGTCTTTCATAACCCCATGCTTTAAAATGTAGCCTTCGGAATTCTTTCCGAAATGAACTACTTTCGTTGTAAAGTTTTGAGTCTGTTCTCCGCGTCCTACAACAACTGTTTTAGTATCCCCGAAAGAACCGTCTCCAACAAGGTTAGTTGTATTCTCTGAAACTGTATTGCCATCGTTCATAAGTCCAAGAGCCCATTCAATGCGGGCATCACGGCCTGCAACCCCGCGGCGGTTCACATAAGCTGTTGTTCCCTTAGCAAGTGTGTCAACCGCACCATATTGTACTCGTGCATTTGCATTGGCAATGACCTCTGTAACAATATTGAAGATACCGTTCGCTTCCTCAACTACAGAAACATAGTTTTCCACGTAAGTAACTGAGCTGTTATCTTCAGCTACAACCAATACATGGTTGAACAGGTTTGCCTCTTTATCATCATGGATATATACAGCCTGAATCGGCGCTGAAATTTCCACATTTTTCGGAACGTATAAGAACGCTCCGCCGTTTAAAAGAGCCGCGTGCAAAGAAGTTAAACGGTGTTCGTCCGTTTTGACGCCATCCTTCATAAAATATTTCTGAAGAAGCTCGCTGTGTTCTCTTGCCGCTGTAAAGATGTCTGTGAAAATAACACCTTTTTCCTGAAGTTCTTTAGATACAGACAAATGAGTTGGTCTATTATTGCGCTGAATATATAAATTCTGATCGCCAGCTTCTGTATCAATCAGGTTTCTTACATCCTCAGGAAGGTCGTTTAGAGACGCAAAGTCTTCGCTTCCGACAATGTGCTTTTCGAACTGTGTGAAGTTCCATTTACCTATTTTGGTTTTATCAGGCTTTGGCATTGGCAGGCTTTCCGCGTCTGCAAGCGCATTTAGACGGAGTTCTGTCAGCCATGCCGGCTCGCCCATATCTTTTGAAAAGGAACTAACATATTCCTTATCAAATGGTAGTTTTATTTCCGTTGTCATAGTGATCCCCCTAACGCTTACGCTTCTTGCCCAACTGTTTCGTCTTCAATGCCCAATTCTTTCTTAATCCAGTCATATCCTTCAGCTTCTAAGCGCTGTGCAAGCTCCGGTCCGCCTGATTTTACAACGCGGCCCTGCATCATTACGTGAACATGGTCAGGTGTGATGTAGTTAAGAAGGCGCTGGTAGTGTGTGATAATTAAGCATCCAAACTCTTCTCCGCGCATTTCATTGATTCCTTTTGAAACAACCTTCAATGCATCAATATCCAAACCGGAATCGATTTCATCCAGGATAGCCATTTTAGGTTCAAGCATCATTAATTGAAGAATTTCATTGCGCTTCTTTTCTCCGCCTGAGAAACCTTCATTAAGATAGCGCTGAGCCATGTCAAGATCCATTTCAAGGAATTCCATCTTGCTGTCCATTTTGCGGATGAATTTCATAAGAGAAATTTCATTTCCTTCTTCAAGGCGGCTGTTAATTGCAGAACGTAAAAAATCGGCATTTGTTACGCCGCTGATTTCACTTGGATATTGCATTGCAAGGAACAGGCCGGCACGTGCGCGCTCGTCAACTTCCATTTCAAGAACATCTTTACCATCTAAAGTGATGCTTCCCTGTGTTACTTCATATTTTGGATGGCCCATGATAGCAGAAGATAAAGTAGATTTACCTGTACCGTTCGGCCCCATAATTGCGTGGATTTCTCCGCCTTTAATCTCAAGGTTTACACCTTTTAGTATTTCTTTTCCCTCAATAGCAACATGAAGGTCTTTAATTGTAAGTACTGATCCTGCCATAATATATACCTCCGTCAATAAAAGAAGATTTGTAAATCGGTTTCATCCGCAAATCTCTATTCTCATTTTATTCTCATTACAATCTTATAACAAATCAAATATCATAGCAACTCTTTAAGACCATTAACAAACTTTTCAAACGAAAAAGTTTAGAAAGCCTGTAAATATAAATTTTATCATATAAAATCTTTGTCATCAAAGAGTGAAATTACCGGAAACCAGCATGTCCTGTCTATTTTTTCCCGGTACTGAAATTTCATGTACTGCAAAAAGAAAACCAGTGCATCATTGGCACTGGTTACTATTTACTTCATTATTATATATACCTTTAACTTAGGAATGAATTTTTCTTTCAAGATCTGCAACTAAGCGCTGGCTCTGAAGATAATCTTCTTCACGTCTTTTTTCAACTTCCATTCGAATATCATGTTTCCGGCTGTACACTTCATATCCAACTCCATGGGCAGCTTGCATAGCTTTTTCCATTTCACTCGTGTAGTTCAGCTGTAACTGACTAATAATGAATCAATCCTTTCGGTTTTTATGCTTTTCAGCATTTGGTTTTACATCTAAAATCTTAACACTCAAACTATACCCCGCACAAAGCGGAAAAAACCTGATTTTTTTAGCAAAATAAGGAATGAGAACTGGTGAAACGCTTTCATACTTCCTTTCCTTAGAATACTGGCCGAATGCTCTGGATAAATGGTTGTTTTTATAAATTTTCTGAAAAATCATCATTGCAAAAGAAAACTCCTGCTGCCAAGCAGGAGAAGATTTTCAGTGATTTTGCTGATTCAATTCGGTCATGGCCTCCTGGACGAGCGTAACCGCCTGGCTCATGGCCGCTCCGCCACCAAAAGCTGCTGTTACTCCTACTGCCTCAAGAATCTCTTCTTCGGACGCCCCTTGATCAATGCAGCCTTTGGTGTGGTAAATAATGCAGTATTCATCCTGAGAATATAAACTGATGCCGAGCGCGATCAGCTGCTTCTCTTTTTGGGATAAAACCCCTTCTTTAAAGCAGGCTTCTGTAAAAGCATTATAATGCTTTGCCAAATCAGGCATTTTTTCAGTGAAAACACCTAATCCGACTTTATAATCATGCAGGGCTTCTTCTATTGAGTTTGAAGGTTCATGATAATGTTCCATCGATCTCCACTCCATTTCAAATAGTATCAAGGTTAGTATGTTTGATTGCATTTCAATCTATACGGGAAGTGGGGCTGCTGATCCACAAAAAAAACAGGCGCTGTGAACGCCTGCATTTCTGCCTTACTCAGATACCGGCACAACGGCACCTTTATATTTTTCAAGAATGAAATCCTGAATTTCTTTAGAACGAAGCACTTCTACAAGAGCTTTAATTCCTTCTTTTTCTTCATCGCCTGTGCGGACTGCAATTACATTTACGTATGGTGAATCTTTGTCTTCAATTGCAATTGAATCTTCAAGAGGATTCAACCCGGCATCAATTGCATAATTGGAATTGATCAGGACTGCATCCCCTTCTCCATTATTGTAGATTTGAGGAAGAAGTGATGCTTCATATTCAGTATCAAACTTTAACTTTTTAGGATTTTCTTTAATATCTTCCAGAGTTGCTTCCGTTTTTTCTACATCTTCATTTAAAGTAATAAGTCCCTCTGCTTCAAGCATGGAGAGAATACGGCCATGGTCTGCTACTGAGTTGCTCATGATGATTGATGCACCCTCAGGAAGTTCATCAAGGCTCTTATACTTTTGGGAATATACTCCGATTGGTTCAATATGAATTCCGCCTGCATTTGTAAAATCATATCCATGTTCAGCTTTCTGTGACTCAAGGTAAGGAATGTGCTGGAAATAGTTTGCATCCAGCTCCTTAGACTCAAGAGCCTGGTTTGGCAATACATAATCCTGGAATGGCACAACATCAAGTTCAAAGCCTTTTTCTTCAAGTAATGGCTTTGCTTCTTCAAGAATTTCAGCGTGAGGTACGTTGGAAGCCCCTACTGTAATTTTAGTGTTTTCTTTACTTTCTCCGCCTTCACCGGCATTGCCGTCTTTTTCCGAAGTTCCGCAAGCTGCAAGAACAAGTGCTACTGCAAGTGCAAGAGCAAGTGATAACCATTTTTTCATGTCAATCTCTCCTTAACGTTTGTCTAATTTTGTTGTTATGATATCTCCAATAAACTGGATGATAAATACGATGATTAGAATAATGACAGTCGCCATAACCGTCACATCATTGCGGCTCCTCTGGAATCCTTCCAGGTAAGCGAGGTTTCCAAGTCCCCCAGCACCGATAACACCGGCCATGGCTGTGTAGCCAACCAGCGCGATGGCTGTAACGGTAATTCCTGAAACAAGGGCGGGCATTGATTCCGGAAGCAGAACCTTCCAGATAATCGTGCTTGTTTTTGCGCCCATAGACTTGGCCGCTTCAATTACACCTTTATCTATTTCCCTCAAGCCGATTTCCACCATTCGGGCATAAAACGGGGCAGCACCAATAATTAATGCAGGCAATGCTGCATCCTCCCCAATCATTGTCCCAAGCAAAAACTTCGTAAATGGAATCAGTAATACAATAAGGATAATAAATGGAATCGAACGGAAAATATTGACGAACGCTGAGATAATTTTATTGATTGCTGCATTTCCCCAGATATTCCCCTTTGAGGTTAAAAAGAGCAGCAGCCCCAAAATTGCTCCTAAAATAAAGGTTGCAATAACAGAAATAGCTGTCATATAGAGAGTTTCCACAGTAGCTTCCCACATGGAGTCCCATTTCACATTTGGAAACCATTCATTAAGCATTGGAAATCACCTCCACGCCCACCTGCTGAGAATGGATAAATTCAATCGCTTTTGCAACTTCCTCTGCTTCTCCATCAACATGGATGAATAAGGTGCCGTAGGAACCATTCTGTGTCTGGGAAATCTTCCCCTGCAGAATATTAACAGTTACCTGGAAGTGACGGATCAGGTTTGTAATCAATGGCTGTTCAGCTGATTCGCCGACAAATCCTAATTGGACTACTTTTCCTTTTGGATACAAATCGACCAGATGATCAATCGTTTCCTTCGTTTCTTCAGGCTCTGTCACCTGCTGGACAAAGCGCTTTGTAATCACAGCTTTCGGATTCTTAAAGACATCCAATACAGGGCCGATTTCCACAATCCGGCCGCCTTCCATAACAGCAACCCGATGGCAGATTTTACGGATTACGTGCATTTCATGTGTAATGAGGACAATGGTTAAGCCCAGCCGCTCATTGATGTCAACAAGCAGCTCCAAAATGGAGTCTGTTGTCTGCGGATCAAGGGCAGATGTTGCCTCATCACAAAGCAGCACTTTTGGATTATTGGCTAGGGCTCTGGCAATCCCTACTCTTTGCTTTTGACCCCCGCTAAGCTGGGAAGGATAGGCATCTTCTCTTCCCTCCAGACCGACGAGTTTAATGAGCTCATCTACTCTTTTGAGCCTTTCCTGCCGGGAAACCCCTGCGATTTCAAGCGGAAATGCAATATTCTCTCTTACTGTCCTCGACCATAACAGGTTGAAGTGCTGGAAAATCATGCTTATTTCCTGCCGCGCTTTTCTTAGCTTGCTTCCCTTTATCTTTGAAACCTCATTGCCTGCTACTGTTACACTGCCATGGGTAGGAAGCTCCAGCCCATTCAGCATGCGGATTAAGGTACTTTTACCTGCACCGCTGTATCCGATAACACCGAAAATTTCTCCTTCTTTTACCTCCAGGTTTACATCGTCAACTGCTTTTACCTGACCGTTTTTTGAAGAGAATATCTTCTGTACATCTTTTATGGAAATCAACGTGATAGTCACCTCTTTTATCGAAAGATACAGATAATAATTAATAGACTGCTTTTATTCCCTATTCTTCACTCTAAATAGGCTTTCATGCGCAAAAGCAAAAATGCCTTTCTGCACATGAGCAGAAAGGCATAAAAAAATTTAGTCCTTTCTCTCATCTATCAAAGCTATGCTTTGAGTGAATTGGCACCATTTCAACTAATTGACGGTTGCCGGGCTTCATAGGGCACTTCCCTCCACCTCTCTTGATAAGAGCGTAACGTTCTATATTAAATTAATACTTTAAATGAATTAAGCAGTTTTTTAATTACGTTTGCTATCGTATCATAGCCATTAAAAAGGTGTCAACGATGAAATTTCAAACTTTCGGAAAAAAGTGAATGGTAAATTTTCCTTTACGCTTTTGCAGCTAGCGATGTGAGACCTGCAGCTGCTTCTATCGCCTGTTCCAGGTCTTCAATTAAATCTTCTGCATTTTCGATGCCGATCGAAATCCGAATCAAGTCCTCCGGCACTCCTGCAGCTTTTAAACCTTCCTCATCCAGCTGCTGATGAGTCGTGCTTGCAGGGTGGATAATCAGGCTCTTTGCGTCCCCGACATTTGCCACATGTGCCCATAGCTGCAAACTATTGATCAGCTTGGCTCCAGCCTCTCGACCGCCCGCAATTCCAAATACAGCCACTGCCCCGGCTCCTTTTGGCAAATATTTATCTGCCAAGTCTTTGTCCGGGTGGCTTTCATGACCTGGATAGAGCACCCAATTAACGGCCGGGTGCGCCTCCAAATATTCCACTACCTTTTTGGTATTGGCAACATGTTCCTTCATTCTCACATGCAGAGTCTCAAGACCCAAAGTGAACTGGAATGCACTTTGCGCACTCATTGCAGGTCCTAAGTCTCTTAACAGCTGTACCCGTGCTTTTATAATATAAGCAGCTTCGCCAATTGCTTCGCTATAGACAATATCATGGTAGCTCGGATCAGGCTCTGTAAAGCCCGGAAACTTAGGAGAATTCCAGTCAAATTTCCCGCCGTCTACTATAACTCCCCCCATTGTGGTCCCATTGCCGAGCAGCCATTTTGTCGCAGAGTGTATGACAATGTCAGCTCCATGTTCAATAGGCCTGCAAAGATAAGGGGTAGCAAAAGTGTTATCGACAATCAGGGGGACACCGTTTTCGTGTGCAATTGCGGCAACCTTTTCAATATCCAGGATTTTCAGGCTGGGGTTTCCAATCGTTTCGGCGAAGACAGCCTTTGTTTTATCTGTAATGGCGCTCCGGAAATTTTCCGGATCCTTTGGATCCACCAGTTTTACCTTTATTCCATACTTGGGAAGTGTAACTGCAAATAAATTATAAGTACCCCCATATAAATTGGATGCGGCAACAATTTCATCACCAGCTTCGGCGATGTTTAAAATGGCAAGTGTAATAGCAGACTGGCCGCTGGCAAGGGCCAGCGCACCCACTCCTCCTTCAAGCAGGGCCACTCTTTCCTCAAACACACTGACAGTGGGATTATGTATCCTGCTATAAATATATCCCGGCTCTTTCAGGGCAAAGAGGTCTGCAGCGTGATCTGTATTTTTGAACTGATAAGCATTATTCTGATAAATTGGGACCGCCCTCGCGCCAGTTACAGGGTCAGGCTTCAGCCCCCCATGTACTCCAATTGTTTCAAAGCGGTAATTTTTCTGTTTGTCCGTCATCGCTATCTCTCCTCTATAAAAATGTTTGTATTTCATTTCTTAAAAGCAGAAAAACCCTCTTCATAAGAAGAGGGCTGTATCGACTCTTCTTATCTTCCAGAGCATTCTGCTCTGCTGGATTTAGCACCGTGTACTTTACCGGTTGCCGGGCTTCGCTGGGCCAGTCCCTCCGCCTCTCTTGATAAGAATATTCAGTTAATTAATATTAAAAGGATATTATCATACTATTAAAAAAACGGTCAAGTATTGTGCAGTGAAATTTTCCCTAAACAGAAAAAAGACTCGAGCAGCAACTTTTTTCTAAATGTGGTTTCCAGCATTATTTCATTTTGGGAAATGGCATTCCTTAGCTTTACTTTCCCTGTAATCAGTGACAATACAGCTTCTTCCGATCCCGCGATTTCCACATCATAATGGCTGGGGCGGCTAGCCTTCCGTATTTCCCCATTCGATATTTCCAAAGGAATGCATGTGTTTCCCGCCTTAATAAGCAAAGAAAAGTTTGATTTTCTTAAGAAAAATCTGAGGTGCCCTTTAGTCTTTAATTCCCGGATAAATACATCAGGTAAATCCCTCACAGCCTCACCTCTTTTAATGGGGTCAATTGACTTTAATATTCAGTAATAAAGAGCTTTAATCCTTTATTATTCATTCGACAAAATCTGAAAGGCAATGCCTGTTTAATTGGCATTGCCTTTTCATTTCCCGAGAAATATGTCAGATCATACTATTTTTACAGAGGCTGCTGCAGTTTTTGTCTTTTTATAGCCTTTGAATACAAAGAAAAAATATAGAGAGCCAATCAAGTATAAAGAAGCTGTAATGGTGAATACGAGTGCATATCCCCAATATTCTCCATACCTCATGACGATTCCTGTTGAAACTGGGCCCATTACAGCCCAGCCCAGATTGAACACCATCTGATTGACTGAGTTTGCCAATCCTTTCATCGAATCATTTACCTTTGACATCATCAATGACATTTGTATAGGATTTCCGGCATTCATCAACGCCTGCCGGAACAAAAAGCCGATGGCAGCCAGCCAAAGGTTTTCAGTATAAGCGGTTAAAAGCAGGAAAGGAAGTGACATGAGCTGCAGGATCACAACAGCTTTAACCTCTCCCACTTTTCTTACCACAACCGGTCCGATAATCATGGCAAAGGCCGTGGCAGCCTGCCCTAATGAAATAATCATGCCAATAGCTGAATTGGAGGCTTCAAAGCGGTCTGCGAAGTATAGATTCAGATAGGGAATAACTAGTCCTGCACCAAATCCAATCAGCAGTTGAGCAAAAGCAAACATCGCGATAATTTTGACACCGTTATTTTTAACTGAGAGATTTTTGAATGACCAGCCTTTTATGCCCTTTGCACCTTTTCGATCTTTCGAAACCTCTGCGAAACGCAAAATTGGAAATAAGCCGGCTACGAAAAACACACTTGCAATCAGAAGGGTGATGCGTATGCTGGTGAGCTGATCCATAAACAAAGAAAAAACATCCGTTAAGATGCCCCCGCTTAAGTTCCCGATCACATTTGCGCCCGTCATTATAGCAAAATGGATACTGAATAAATGAACCCTTTGATCAGCCTTTGAATTTTCAGCCAGCCATGGTATGCCGGATACCTGAAGAAAGGCTGTTGTCAGCCCGGTTAAAAATGCAAATAAAATCAGGAGCTCCTGCATTTCAACTATACTTCTGAAGAGCATAACTGCACCTGTTGCAACTGCACCAAACATCATCGCTTTTTTTCTGCCAATTCGGTCGCTGGCGATCCCTGCCGGCACAAGAATCATTGCTGTCGCGAGAGCAGTCATGGATATGATTTGTCCATTAACACTTTCTGAGTAGCCGAGCTCCCTTATGTAGAAATTATATATTACCATGAATATCCCAAAACCAATTTGTGTAAGGATATTCGCCATAAACGCCAATTTTATGTTTCGGTTATAACCTTTAAATTGACCAGCCCACTCCCTGTAAAATGCCATGCGGATCCCTTCCTGCACTGTATGATTTTTATTTCGATTTCCTAAATATCATACTCTTTCGGAAAGGGTTTGTAAATATATTTTGAATAGTGAAAAGGCTTTTTTAAAACATGCAAAAAACCAGGCTGCTTTGCTCCTGGTTTCTGCTAATCGATGCTTCTAATTTTATCCAATAAATAGGGTACGGATCGGAAAGCATATAATTTTTCATGTAAATTCCCTTTTCTGAAGATGAGGAGGCAGGGTACGCTTTCCACTCCCCATTTTTCAGCCAATTGCGGCATATAATTTAAGTCCGCTTTTCCCATTTTTTGACCTGGCAGCAATTGCTCTGCAACTGCCAGCATCTTTCCTGCCATCTGGCAGGTTCCGCACATAGGCGTATACAAATAGATAAGAATCGTTTCTTCTCCGCTAATCGCTTCCTCAATGTCCTGCTGCGACCATTCCTGCATTTTATCATCCTTACTTTATCTGTCCAGATATTGTGTATAAACGTCAATGTTAGCTCCCAGCAGCACTGTTGCCAAATGGTGTTCCGGTGCTGTCGCTACTTCTCTGTACATTCTGTCGATGTATAGATGCTCTGCCTCTGGAAATTCCCTTTTGAATTGTTTTCTCAGCTTTTCACCTGCTGAATCTGCATCCACCAATATATATACATCCTTATCAAACAGTGTGTCAATTAATTCATCCAGTTTGGTAATGCTTATTGTTCCATTTGTGCAGATAATTTCAACGGGCTCTCTTATAATGCTTTTAACCTTTGTTTTATCTGACTTTCCCTCGACAATAATCACTTTTTCCGGAATTCCATCGTTCATCGTCATCACCTGAAAGGAGTTATTTTGAAACTGTTCGTTAAGCTAAAAGCCAGCCATGCCATTGGTTTTTATCTTAATATATTCATTATTCTCGGTTATGGTGTGAATCTCCTGCCCATTTCACAGGTTAGGACTGCTCTGATTTTGTATATTCCTTGCCCAGTTTAGGAAAGGAAATGTTTTTGAAGAAAAATATTATAACGCAATCTTTAAACGGCCTATTTCATTGTATGCCCGGCCAAAATGCTTTAGCCTATTAAATAAACAGCGGAAATCATTCCGCTGTTTACAGTAGTCAGCACCAGCCGCCTTCGTCACAGTCTGTATAACGCTCTTGCGCTTTATCCGGAACGGAGACATTCTGGTATATTTTTTGGTGTTCGGTTTCAAAATGATGGGACAAGTTGAAAGAAGAGCCTTCAGGAAGGCTGATTTGACCAATTTTTTCGTTTTCAAGATAAAGATCTATCCGATTATTGTTAAGCTTGCCGACAACCCGGTCCGTTATATCGATTTTCTGCTGATTCAATGTCATGGGTAACCAATCCTTTCTTGCATTTGGGTACCTATAGTTTTGCCCTGTCTCTCTAAAAGAAAAATAGCAATTAAAGGTAAGAACAAAAAGCAGATGCAGCTGGACATAACCGGACACGATAAACCCTAAAAAACAAAAACCGGTTCGTAAATGAACCGGCTTTCAAATTAGTCTTCGTTTGTCATTTCTTCATATTGCTCAGCAGTCATTAAGCTTTCTACTTCGCTTAAATCTGAAGGCTCCACCACAACCATCCATGCTTTTTCATATGGAGATTCGTTTACGAACTCAGGGTTGTCGTTAAGGTCTTCATTTACTTCAACCACTTTACCGCTTAAAGGCGCATAAAGTTCAGACACTGTTTTTACAGATTCTACGCTTCCGAATGGTTCGTTTGCACTTAGCTCATCTCCAACTTCAGGAAGCTCAACGAATACGATGTCCCCAAGTTCTGATTGCGCGAAATGCGTAATCCCAATGCGGACTTTCCCATCTTCTGTTTTTACCCACTCATGCTCTTCTGAATAACGTAATTCTTTTGGTGTGCTCATTATGTATCCCTCCATAATAATATTTCAATTTATGATCATTAAATCGATCTCAGGTTAATGATGGCTTAAAAGCTGCAGCTATTAGGAAAGCCATGTCTTTTCATATTCCTCTTCTTTGAAGCCCACTGTTACTTTCTCTCCATCTGTCAGCAGCGGACGCTTGATCAGCATGCCGTCTGTTGCCAAAATATCGAGCAGCTCTTCATCTGAAGAGGTTTTAACTTTGTCCTTCAAGCCGAGCTCCCGATATTTTTGGCCGCTCGTATTAAAGAACTTTTTTAGTTCCAGACCGCTCTTTTTATAAAGCTCTTCAAGTTCGCTTCGAGAAGGCGGATTCTCTGTTATATGTATTTCTTCATAGGACAGATTATGTTCGTCAAGCCATTTCTTGGCCTTCCGGCATGTCCCGCATTTAGGATACCAATAAAAAGTCAACGCCATTTTTCACCACCCATTTGCAAATTCAGGCTTATCCAGAATTGCTACCTTTTAATTGAATAGTAACATAAAAGGGTGTCAAAGCATAACCTTGATCACTAATTTAATATTCGACATTTTTCTAATTGTTCCTGCATGCCGAAAAAAGTTTTTAAATGGTTATTTTTGCAAAAATAAAGCCCCCTTCATCTGAAGGGAGCTAAGTCAAATTAAACGGTAAAACGTTCCGCGTCGATCAGCTTTTCTGATGCTTCACGCTTCTTTGTAATCACGTTGACTGGGGTGTGGCGCGTGAATTTGCGCAGTGCTGAGATCATCATGCGCAGTGCATCGCCGTTTTCAACTGCCACAAGTGTTTCCTTTGCATCCTGCTCAATTTCGTTAAATGCCTCCTGGCAGAAGATTTGAGTGTACAGAAGCTTTTGTTTGCTCTTTTCAAGGCCAGCTTTTTCGATGGCCTTTTCAGTGCGAAGAACGACAGATTCCATTGCATAAGCATTCGAAATAATATCCGCAATGTTTACAAGTACTTCCTGTTCTTTATCAAGAGCCTTTCCATACTTTTGTGCTGCCAGACCAGCAGCAAGCAGTCCGATCTTCTTCGCGTTCTTAACCAGATATTTTTCCTGTGCAAGCGGCTCGTCACCAGGCTCTTCAGGCATCATCATCATGAGCTCTTCCTGCAGAGCCTGGGCTTTTTGGAATAACGGAAGCTCTCCCTTTAGTGCTTTGCGGAGATACGTTCCTGGTACTAATAGTCGGTTGATTTCGTTTGTTCCTTCGAAAATACGGTTAATGCGTGAATCACGGTAAGCTCTTTCAATCTCATATTCAGCCATGAAACCATAGCCTCCGTGGATCTGAACACCTTCATCTACTACGTAGTCGAGGACTTCCGTATTAAAGAATTTATTCATGGAGCACTCAATTGCATATTCAGCAATTGACTTTGCAACTTCCTTGCCATCTTTTATTTCTTCATCTGTAAGCTTGCTCATACGGTCCTCAAATAAGCCTACAGTCCGGTATACTGCACTTTCTGCGGCATAAATCTTAGAAGCCATCGTTCCCAGCTTTTCTTTTGTCAAATTAAACTGAGAGATTGGTGTCTTAAATTGCTGACGCTGATTGGCATATTGAACAGCAAGTTCAAATGCGCGCTTCGCCCCGCCAACTGCACCTACTCCTAGCTTATAGCGGCCAATATTTAAGATATTAAAAGCAATCACATGGCCCTTGCCGAATTCACCCAGCAGGTTTTCCTTTGGAACCTCGGCGTCTTCAAGAATTAACGTACGGGTAGAAGAGCTCTTGATTCCCATTTTCTTTTCTTCTGCCCCTACTGATACGCCAGGAAACTCTCTTTCAACGATGAATGCAGAGAAGTGTTCGCCGTCAATTTTTGCGTATACTACGAATACATCTGCGAAGCCTGCATTTGTTATCCATTGCTTTTCGCCGTTTAATACATAGTGTGTGCCCTCAGCATTCAGCTTGGCAGTTGTTTTTGCTCCAAGAGCGTCAGAACCGGAGCTTGGCTCTGTCAATGCATAAGCGGCAAGCTTTTCGCCTGTAGCAAGTTCAGGAAGGTATTTTTGCTTTTGCTCTTCATTTCCGAATAGAACAATTGGAAGGGAGCCTATGCCGACATGTGCGCCGTGAGAGATGGAAAAGCCTCCTGCACGCGCCATTTTCTCTGCAATAAGTGCTGAGCTTACTTTATCTAACGCAAGCCCGCCGTATTCCTCCGGAACATCTGCGCCCAATAGGCCAAGATCTCCAGCTTGCTTCAATAGTTTTACCGAACGGTCAAATTCATGGTTTTCAAGATGTTCAATTTGCGGGACAACTTCATTCACTACATAATCTTCAGTCGTCTTAGCAATCATAACCTGCTCATCTGTATAGTCTTCAGGTGTAAAAACCCGGTCATAGGAAACATCTTCGATTAAAAAGCTTCCGCCTTTGATAAGATTTTCAGTTTGATTTGACATTTACTTTCCTCCATTCTCTTATTGTGGAGAAAAGCCTGTGGCTTCTCTCCAAATTTCGATTCATCTTATAAAAGTTCAAATACTCCGGCTGCGCCCATGCCGCCTCCGATGCACATTGTGACTACTCCGAATTGCTGATTGCGGCGTTTCATTTCATGGATTAGTGACAGAGTGAGCTTGGCGCCGGAACAGCCCAGCGGATGCCCGAGTGCAATTGCGCCTCCGTTAACATTTACCTTCTCTTCATCCAATCCCAGTTCACGGATAATTTGAATAGATTGAGAAGCAAAAGCTTCATTCAATTCAAATAAACCGATATCCGAAAGCTCCAGTCCTGCAAGCTTTAATGCTTTAGGAATGGCCACAACCGGGCCGACACCCATGATCTCAGGAGGGACACCGCCTACGGTAAAACTTCTGAATTTAGCCATTGGCTTCAATCCGGATGATTCTGCCTTTTCCCGGTCCATAACCATTACGGCTGCTGCCCCATCACTTGTCTGAGATGAATTTCCGGCTGTGACACTGCCGGTTACCGAGAATGCGGGACGCAGTTTTCCAAGTGATTCAATTGTGGAATCTGCACGGACACCTTCATCCTGGCTGAATTGGATTGTTTTTTCTACCAGCTTATTGTCTTTTCCAACAGATCTGAACGTTACGTCCACAGGTACAATTTCATCTGCAAATTTGCCTTCCCGGATTGCCTGCGCAGCCTTCTGATGGCTTCTGACAGCAAATGCATCCTGGTCTTCACGTGTAATGCCGTACTTCTTTGCAACTTCTTCAGCTGTATGTCCCATACCCATATAGTATTGAGGAGCTGTTTCCGCCAGTTTGGCGTTCGGGCGGACTACATGCCCCATCATTGGCACCAGGCTCATAGATTCTGCTCCGCCGGCAATAATTGTATCTGCATGGCCAATCATGATTTTTTCAGCTGCATAGGCAATAGCCTGCAGGCCTGAGGAACAATAGCGATTGATCGTTATCCCCGGCACTTCATGTGAAAGTCCGGCAAGGGCGCCGATATTCCTGGCCATGTTCAGCCCCTGTTCTGCTTCAGGCATAGAACATCCGATAATTAAATCATCGATATTTCCTTCATAATTTCCTGCACGCTTTAGGGTTTCTTTTACTGCGAGCGCTCCTAAGTCATCCGGCCTGACATTTGCAAGCGTACCTTTTTTGGCTTTTCCGACCGGTGTCCTGGCACCTGCAACTATAACCGCTTCTCTCATCATGTTCCCTCTCTTTCTATTAATGTCCCACTCTATCACTTAATTGCGCAATGGTTTCCCTTTTAAAAGCATGTGCTGCATGCGCTGCTGTGATTTTGGTTCCGCAACAAGACTAAGGAATGCTTCGCGCTCCAAGTCAAGCAAATATTGCTCATCAACTTCTGTTCCGTATGGCACTTTTCCGCCTGCAATTACATAAGCAAGCTTTTTGGCAATTTTCAAATCATGCTCTGAGATATAGCCGGAGTAAAGCATTGCCTGTGCTCCAAGCAGAAGGGTTGCATAACCTGTTTCACCGACAACAGGCACCTTTTTGCGGACAGGGGGCTTATAGCCTTTCTCATGCAGCGCAAGGACAGCCTGCTTTGCATCATAAAGGAGATGATCCCCATTTACACTGATGCCATCTGCCAGGTTCAGGAAGTTATTGTCTCTTGCTTCCTCGCCGGATGTTGAAACTTTTGCCATTGCAATCGATTCAAACACTTTATTCGCAATCTTTTGAAGGTCAAATTCCACACCATTTGGCATGCTTTCAAGATGCTTCATATAAAGCTCCTTGTTTCCGCTTCCTCCCGGGATCAGTCCGACACCCACTTCAACGAGTCCCATATATGTTTCACTTGATGCCTGAATATGTGCAGCAGGCAGACATACCTCTGCCCCGCCGCCAAGCGTCATGCCAAACGGAGCAGCAACAACCGGCTTGGCGCTGTACTTAATTTTCATCATGGCATTCTGGAAGTGGCGGACTACCATATCCAGTTCATAAATATTGTCATCCTGGGCTTCCATGAGAATCATCCCGAGGTTGGCACCTACACAGAAGTTTTTACCCTGATTCCCAATTACAAGACCTTTGTAGTTCTTCTCCACTTCATCTACCGCAAAGTTGATCATCTGGATAATATCCAATCCAATGGCATTGCTTTGCGAATGGAACTCCAGCAATGCAACCCCATCACCTAAATCAACAAGGCTTGCACCGGTATTCTTTTTAATAACACCATTTTGCTTCTTAAGCTGTTTTAAATTAAGTACTTTAGGGTTTTCCTCGATTAATCTGTACTCGCCATTATGATAAAAATATTTCTGGCCCTCTTCTTCTTTGTAGAAGGAATTAATGCCTTTTTCCAGCATCTCTTTTACCCATGCTGGCACTTCTTCGCCTGCTTCCTCCATTTTTAGAACCGATTTCTCTACTCCAATGGCATCCCAAGTTTCAAATGGGCCCAGTTCCCATCCAAAGCCCCATTTCATAGCACGGTCTATCGCTGTTACATCATCAGCTATTTCGCCGTGAAGCTGTGCTGAATAGAGAAGGGCCGGACTGAGAATGTTCCACAATAATTGGCCAGAACGGTCATCTGAATATACAAGCGCTTTCAATTTTCCTGCAGTGCCTTTTGCCTGTTTGGCCAGTTCAGTCGAAGCTGTCTTAAGCTTTTGGCGCGGGCCATATTCCAGAGTTTCCGGATTCAGCTCCAGAATCTCTTTGCCCTTTTTCAGGAAAAATCCTTGCCCTGTTTTGCTTCCAAGCCAGCCTTTTTCCTGCATCACTTTCATGAAGTCAGGAACTTCAAAAACAGCCTTTTCTTTCCCATCCACCTGGTCATAAACATTGTTTGCCACGTGTATAAATGTATCAAGCCCTACTACATCAAGTGTTCGGAAAGTAGCACTTTTCGGCCGTCCAATCAGCGACCCTGTTATGGAATCTACCTCGCCGACACTGTATCCGCCCTTGAGCATCTCCTGCACTGTAACCAGCAAGCCATACGTGCCGATTCGGTTGGCGATAAAGTTCGGTGTATCTTTTGCTTCAACTACTCCTTTTCCCAGTACATCTTCGCCAAATTGCTTCATAAATGACAGCACTGCAGAAGAAGTTTTTTTAGTAGGAATAACTTCAAGCAGCTTTAAGTAGCGGGGAGGATTAAAGAAATGTGTTCCAAGGAAGTGTTTTTGAAAATCTTCCGAGCGCCCTTCTGACATTGCTTCAACAGATATCCCGGACGTATTGGAGCTGATAATGCTCCCTGGCTTACGGTGCTGGTCTACTTTTTCAAAGACCTGCTTTTTTATGCTGAGGTTTTCCACAACAACTTCAATAATCCAATCGACATCTTTCAGACGCTCCATGTCATCTTCAAAGTTTCCTGCCTCAATCAAACCTATATTTTTTTTAGAAGTTAATGGAGCGGGCTTTTGTTTTAAAAGCTTTTGGCGGTTTCCTTCACTGATTCGATTGCGGACTGCTTTATTTTCAAGAGTAAGCCCCTTTGCCTTTTCGGCATCCGTTAATTCGCGAGGCGGGATATCGAGTAAAAGTGTTGGAATTCCGATATTGGCCAGATGGGCTGCGATCCCCGAACCCATGACTCCGGAGCCTAAAACTGCCGCCTTTTTTATTTGTTGGATCAACTTTATTTCCCCCTTTTTCTTTTTTGAATGAATACTCATTCATTTTATTTTCAAAAAAAATATGCATCTCTTCTGAATGAGTTCTGTTAATTATAACTATAAAATATTTGCAAAATTTACGCAATGATTTTAAGCGGAAATTTAAAAATGTTTTGAAATTTTATAATGCCTCAGCTGTAATTTTTTTGTGCAATTTGTAATAAGTGTTTTGGACACTCTAAAAAGGAAACACTTTTAATTCGTGACGGAGGTGATAGAAATGGGAAAGATGAAAAAAGATCCTTCTAAAGCAGGAGTCAGTGCTGCAAGTGTCCAGGGAGATGCGGGCCCAACTGTTGAAAGGGAAGGACCTAAGAAAAGAAATAGCCAAAATAATCAATATAAGCGATGAGCCGTTTTTTGAAAATAGGCTGCCTCTGGTCTTTTTATAGTTTGCATTATGCATATAGGTAAATCATCTTCAGCAGAATAGCAAACATTTTTCAGAGGCAAGATATCTTCGAAAGGAATTTATAGCGCTATTAGAATTGGAGGGACAATTTATGCAACAGCAAAATATGAACATGCAGAATCAGCAGGGCGTTATGCAGCAGCCTCCTGCTGTCATTTCCACTAAAGATGCCCTTTATTTAACAGATATGCTTTCCTGGAACCTTCTTGCCTGTAAAAAAGCGCATTTTTACGCTCAGCAATGCCAGGACCAGGAGCTAAAAACACATTTCGAGCAATGCGGCCAAATGCATCAGCGCCACTACGAACAGCTGCTTGTTCATTTAAACCAGCAAAGTCAGCAAAACTTTATGGGAATGCAATAGGAAGGAGCCTTGAAAATGAACCAGAACCAGAATCCCAATACGATTCAAAATCCCGAAACACAGGTGAATAAGACACCGCAAATGAATGAGCGGGATTTTACAAATGATATTCTGTCTACTGAAAAGTATATGACAGATGCCTATTCGGTTGCCTTAAATGAGGCAAGCCACCAGAGCCTGTATCAGGATATTCTTGCAGCATTCAATGAAACACAAAACCAGCAGAGGGAATTTTATAACTTAATGTTCAGAAAAGGCTGGTATAAGGTTGAAGCTGCAGATCAGCAAAAGCTCCAGCAATCCTATCAGCAGTTTCAAGGCTATACTAATCAATTGCCTTATGGCAATGGCCAGATGCAATAGGAAAAGCAGCCTTAATACTGCCTGCAAACAATATGCTAAAAACAACCGCTGCTTTTGAAGGCAGCGGTTTTATTAAATACAAAATAGCTTTACTTTTTTTTGCTTCTCATCTCTTCATTCAATGTTTTAATTTCAGCTATCAGTGTTTTCATTTCCTCTTTTGCATCAGGATATGTTTCATTCCAGTGCTTGGCTAAAGGAGGCATGGATTTCGCAATAAAAGAGTACAGTGCCCAAGCTTCAACCTTTTCTATTAACTCCGGAGAGGCCTCACCGATTAGGAGTTCGGTATATTTTTCAAGCAGGCCATCCAGCTGTTCCTTCAAATGATCATTCATCAGGATTCCTCCTCTTACTATTGCAGGAATGTGGACAAGTCCCGCATCTTTTACCGCTGCTGGTCAAGTAGGAATAGCAGCATGTTTTCCTGGGCCTTACTGCTGTGCCGGTGTTTTCAATCACTATTTTTCTGCTGTCAAATTTCTTTATGGGATTCGTATTTTCACAGCCGAATAAATTGCCTGGAGCCTCCTCCAGGATAAACCTATAATCTTCAGCTGCCCTTTCCGAATGTGTTTCCAAGGGTAAAATTTTTTCGTAAAGCCAGAACAGATAAACCGCAATATTCTCCCAAAGAATTAGTTTTGATACTTTAGCTTCACCTGCTATTCTATTGATCAGCGGAATGATATGGCCATTAAAAAGAGTGCGCACGGCATCCTCTCTCCATTGTTCCCTCTCCGTACCAGCACCATGGCCCTGAAGGCAGGTAAAGTGAAATCCCGGAAGCCACAGACCGTCTCTTTCCTGGCTGACAAATGTTATATTTTCATGCCTGATATCCAATTTTACGTTCCATGTCGTCATGCAATACAAATAAATGACAGGCAGAAAGGCATACCTTTTTATTAAAATAGAAGCTGCCGTTTTGTTATCAGGTGCTCCTAAATGGTTTTTCACTTCTTCCAGATATGCACCCGTTTGAATCGGGTCCAGCAAATTTTCCACTTTAATGGTTAAAGGAGAGCTTTTCCCTGAAACCCGGGCAAGTCTGAACTGCCCGAGAGCTTCTGCCTGTTCTCCTGTTAATTTAATCATCCTTGAAGTCCTTGACCCTTTAAAATACATCGCCCTTTTCCATATGGGATGCAAAGCGGTGTGCCGAATAACGGGTCTATCGTCACTTCGCATTCCATGCCAAAAACGTTTTTAACCAATCCGCAATTAATGACATGTTCCGGTTTGCCCTGAGCAAAAACCTTTTGATTTTTTATCGCGACAATATTATGAGCATAGCGGCAGGCCAAATTCAGATCATGAAGCACCATGACGATGGTACGCTTTTCCTTTTCATTCAACTCGAATAATAAATCAAGGATTTCAATTTGATGTGTCATATCCAAATAGGTTGTTGGCTCATCCAGCAGAATGGTATCTGTATCCTGTGCCAGAGTCATGGCAATCCAGGCCCTCTGACGCTGCCCCCCTGATAGGGAATCCACTGTCCGGTCTTTCAATTCTTCCATTCCTGTTGCCTTTAATGCATTTCTGACTTTTAATTCGTCTTCAGTAGACCATTGCTTCAGCCATGTTTGATAAGGGTATCTTCCCTGTTTGACAAGCTGAAGCACTGTGAGCCCTTCCGGAGCTGAAGGAGATTGAGGCAGAATCGCCATCTTTCTGGCCACATCTTTCGTGGAAAGTTTGGCTATAGCCTCACCTTCCAATAATACTGCACCAGATTTCGGCTTTAGCAGCCTGGCAATAGACCTTAGCAATGTCGATTTCCCGCAGCCATTTCCACCAATAAATACAGTGATTTCCCCTTTAGGTATTTCCAGGTCCAATTCATTAATAATAATGGTGTCTCCATATGACAAGGTTAAGTCTTTTGTAGCGATTGCTTGCCCTGCTGTCATCTCTGCCCTCTCCTTTTCCTAATATATATCTATAGGCTCTCCAGTTGCCTGTATCATACGAGTTTCAAGCTTTTCCAGCTTATGCGTTTCTTGTCTTGAAAAGCAGGTAAATAAAGTAAGGTGCGCCGATGCTGGCTGTAAACACCCCCGCTGGGATTTCAAGCGGCGAGAACAAAGTCCTGCCTATCAGATCGGCTGCCATGACCAGGATTCCGCCAATCAGAGCAGAAGCCGGAAACAAAGCGCCAAAAGCAGAGCCTACCATCCTTCGTGCCATATGAGGAGCCATTAAGCCAACAAAGCCTATCCCTCCGCCGAATGCGACAGCTCCGCCAATTAATGCCGTGCTGACCATCAGCAGAAGAAACCGGTATTTCTGTACAGTGCTGCCTACGCCCATGGCAATATCATCGCCAAGTTCCTGGATATTAACATTGCGCGCCAGAACAAACGCCAGTACCAGAAACACAAGCGTCCATGGAACCAAAATTGCGACATTATCCCAATTTGAACCGTAAACTGTCCCGGTTATCCAAATATTCGCCTGACTGGCCTGGTAAATTGGCCCAAAGACCATCATCAAAGTGGTCAGTGCCTTCATTAAGCTTGCAAGCCCAATCCCAATTAAAACAAGGCGTATTGGCGATACTCCATCCTTGTAGGCTAGAAAATAAACAAGGAAAGCCAAAATAGCAGCACCCGCAAAAGCTGCAAGAGGCATCCAATTAATACTTACAGTTAATGCATTGTTTTTATCACTAAAGAAAGCAAGAAAACCTACAACTGCTACAGATGCTCCCCCTGTAATCCCGATAATATCAGGAGATGCAAGCGGATTTCTTATAATACCCTGCAGGATTCCCCCCGCAGCAGCAAGCGCCATTCCCACCATTAAGGCAACGATGATTCTTGGAAGCCTGAATGACTGAATGATCAGCCTGTCCATATCTGACCCACCGCCAAAGAATACCTGCACTACCTTCAGAGGGCTGATTTTCATTTCACCCGTGCCGGTGCTGATCACGAATACTCCAGCAGCAGCTGCTGCCAATAATAAAAAAGTGTTAAGTGCTTTCCGGTTTACTAAAAAAGATATCTTATCGCCAAAAAGGCGCAGATTATAATATTTTTTCATTATTTATTGAACCTCCTTCTGGCAATATACACAAAGAAAGGAGTTCCAATGACGGCGGTCATGACGCCGACAGGTACTTCCTGCGGCATGATGATGTACCTGGATGCTATGTCTGCAATCAGAAGGAGCATCCCGCCGAGAAGTCCCGCATAAGGAATAACCCAGCGGTGATCAATGCCAACGACAGCCCGGGTCAAATGTGGAATGACAATGCCGAGGAAGCCAATGGGACCTGCGACAGCTACCGCTCCTCCTGACAGAAGAACAATAACAATGCCTGCACCCAGTTTAAGCAATCCTGTTTTCAAGCCCAGCCCCTTCGCTACGTCCTCACCCATTGACAGGACGTTCAATTTTCCGGCAATGATGAGTGAAAAAATCCAGCCGGCCAGTAAATACGGGAATACAGCTGCAAGGGTTTCAAGCTTCCTTCCGGATACAGATCCCGCCAGCCAAAACAGCACCTGTTCCAGGGCAGTCTCATTAATGACGAGAAAGCCTTGTGTCATCGAAGCAAACATGGCACTCATCGCTGCACCGGCAAGGGTTAATTTCATCGGTGTCAGCCCTTCCCTGCCGATAGAGCCGATAATATATACAAATATAAATGAAACAGCTGCTCCCAGAAATGATACCCATGTAAAGACCTGCAGATTACTGATGGAAAATAGCGTTACTGTAATGACAACTGCAAATCCGGCACCTGCGTTAATTCCGAAGATCTCAGGAGCAGCAAGAGGATTCTTAGTTAATGACTGGAGCAGGACACCCGCAATCGCTAAGCTTGCCCCTACCGCCGCTGCAATCAATGCTCTCGGCAGACGGACAGATTGAATAATTATGTGTTCATTCGTTCCATCGAAGTTTGTAAATGCATCAATTGCCATTTTCCAGGTGGTGTCGGTATATCCGTATACAATACTGAAAGACATTAATACTAATAATAGGAGAGCAGCTGCAAATAGCCCAGCCCATCTCAGAGAATTTGTTTTTAATAGCATAGCGAGACCCTTCTTGCATCTATTTAATAAGGTATAGTTACATTTTCAGTCTATTGTACAGAGGAATAGCTGTCAATGAGTTTGAAAATCATTTTCAATGATCATTAAATAAATTAAATGAAAATGATTTTCAATTACCTATTGACAATGTAAAGCGTTCACATTAGTATAATAGTATCAAATGAAAATGATTATCATTAACAACGCAAAATGGAGGAATACATAATGAAAATCAAGTCTTTACTTGCCATTCTTTCAGTTTTCACAATCTTGTTCCTGGCAGCCTGCGGGAATAGCAGAGAACAGGATGATAAAGCCGATAAGGAAAAAGAAGGTACTAAAACAGAAGATACAAGCTATACAGTTGAGCATGCAATGGGCACAACTAAGCTTGATAAAGCACCTGAAAAAGTAGTCATTTTGACAAACGAAGGTACTGAGGCATTACTTTCCATGGGTGTTACTCCAGTTGGTGCCGTCCAGTCCTGGACTGGCGATCCGTGGTATGAGCATATCGCTGATGATATGAAAGATGTTCAGGTTGTTGGTACAGAAAGTGAAGTCAATGTAGAAGCAATCGCAGCGCTGCAGCCGGACCTTATTATCGGCAACAAAATGCGTCAGGAAAAAATCTATGATCAGTTAAATGACATTGCTCCTACTGTCTTTGCTGAAACATTGCGCGGAGACTGGAAGGAAAATTTTGAGCTTTACGCAAAAGCAGTAAATAAAGAAGAAGAAGGCAAAAAGGTCCTTGCTGATTATGACAGCCGCATCGAAGAAATTAAAACTAGCCTTGGCGATAAATTAGACCAGGAAGTATCCATTGTCCGCTTCATGGCCGGCGACGTCCGCATCTACCATAAAGACTCCTTCTCAGGCGTCATCCTTGATCAAATCGGGCTTGCGCGTCCGGAAAGCCAGAATGTTGATGACTTCGCTGAAAAGAATGCTACGAAGGAGCGCATTCCTGCCATGGATGGTGATGTATTATTCTACTTCACATATGAAACAGGCGATGGCGAAGCAAACAAGCTAGCTAAAGAATGGATTGAAGATCCATTATTCAAAAACCTTAAAGCAGCTCAGGAAGGCAATGTTCATGAAGTCAGTGACACCATCTGGAATACTGCCGGAGGCGTTATTGCTGCTAACCTGCTATTGGATGACATTGAGAAATACCTTGTGAAGTAATGCAAAACTTGTGATTGCGCTCCCATAATACCCCCTCTTTTATGAGAGCTCAAATATATATTAAAATCAGCGCCTGCCCAACTGACTCGAGTGGCCAGGCGCTGCAGCTTAACAGAAAAGGAACCTTACCCAGGTTCCTTTTTTATTTTCCCTCACTATCTTCATAAAATTACCCGACAGCTAAACCTTATTTTTATTGCCTTCCATTCATAAGTTTTCCAAAACCGGCAACAATAAGCGTAATGCCGAAAATGATGGTGATTTACCTATGAGAAAATGGTTGAAGAATAAACGGATTAAAGAGGATATAGACCATAAGGAATGGGAGCAATCCTTTATTAAATCCAAAGACTTTAAAAAAATCTTTTATTATAACCAAAAAACAAATGTGCGTTTTGGACTTACTTTCATGGCCACTTTAATCGATGAAAATATTATCCAGGATGGAATCCTCCCTAATCTGCTCGAAGACGAGTTCCGGGAAATCGAGGACATTAAACAGCTTGTCCCAGTAGCTGATGTGCAGATTTGCGAAGACCCGTCTTTAATTGAACAAAAGCTGATGAATGGATACGTCATGCTGACGATCGAGACAGAGCTCAAACATTTCGGCTTTATAGCTGCGCAAAAAGAAATAGTCAGAGGTCTAAGCCAGCCTGAGGTTGAGTTTTCTGTTATCGGTCCTAAGGAAGCTTTTGTAGAATCTATGGGCCAAAATTTGAATTTAATCCGGAAACGTCTGCCTGTAAAAGAACTGATCATTGAAGAATTCACATTGGGAACCCTGTCAAAGACTTCAGTCGCAATCCTTTATATGGAAAATATCACAAATGAGGATAATATCAATACTGTCAGGCAGAGACTTAAAAACGTGAAATTTGATGCCATCACAGACAGTTCCTATATTGTCCAGCTGATTAGCGATAACTCCAATTCCCCTTTCCCGCAGCTGCTTGATACAGAGCGGCCTGACAGGGTCGCAGGGATTTTGGCCGAGGGAAAAATCGCTATTGTGGTTGATGGCTCACCACATGTATTAATAACGCCAACCACTCTCGTTGAATTTTTCAGCTCTTTTGAAGATTATTTTTTAAATTGGATTTTATCTTCTTTTTTCCGGCTTATCCGTTTGTTCGCGGTTGCGTTTTCTATTCTGATTACACCTATTTATGTAGCAACTCTTTCATATCATTATGAACTGATTCCGAAGGATTTGATGAGTACTTTAATCACATCAAGGCGGGAGATTCCGCTTCCTCCTATTCTTGAAGCGCTGTTTTTGGAGCTTACGATTGAATTGCTTCGCGAGGCTGGAGCTCGTCTTCCGACGAAGGTCGGCCAGACAATCGGTATCGTGGGAGGAATTGTAATAGGAACTGCATCAGTAGAAGCAGGCCTGACGAGTAACGTCCTGCTTATTATTGTAGCCCTTGCAGCTCTCGCTTCCTTTACAACACCTGTATACAGGATGGGCAATACTATTCGTTTGCTTCGCTTTCCTTTTCTCTTTTTCGCAGAGTTATGGGGCCTGCTCGGAATTGTATTTTGCTTCTGTGTACTGTTGACTCATTTAACCAGGCTGACTTCTCTTGGAAGGCCATTCCTTGAACCGCTTTACCCCCCGCGGGTGGTGGATATGAAGGATGCCCTTATCAGGCTTCCATTTGAAGCACAATCCAAAAGGCCGATTTTCTTAAGGACTAAGAACCCTATCCGCTTTAGCAAGAAAAAAGCAAAGAAGAAGAAAGATATTGATGAATGATGAAACAGTAACCTGGTCAGAGCGCTTTTAGATCATCATATGGAGGTGAACCAGATGAAGGAACAGCCAATACCAGAGAGATTACAAATATCCCCCTTTTTAGTATTTTACATGGTCATGTCCATACAAATCGGAATTGGCGTATTAGGTTATCAGAGAATTATTGCAATGGATGCAGGATACGATGCCTGGATTTCCATATTATTTGCCGGCGGATGCATTCACGTAATTATTTGGTTAATCTATAAAATCTGCGAGACTGCCGGCGGTGATATTGTAACTGCACATAAATACGTCGCAGGAAACTTTATTGGCAAAGCACTCAGCGCCATTTTCATTGGCTATTTTATTCTGTTTTCCTTAACAGTATTAAGGACATTTATAGAAGTCATTCAAGTTTGGATGTTTCCGGAAATCAGCACCTTCTGGTTCTCCTTCGGTTTTATGGCGCTTTGTGTATACATTATTTTTGGGGGATTTAGGACTGTCGTGGGTATCGCATTCTTTGGGCTTGTTTTGCCGGCCTACCTTCTCCTTACATTTGGCTGGGCGATTAAATTCTCCAACTTTTACAATCTGCTGCCCATTTGGGACCATTCCATAAAAGAGCTGCTTACTGCTTCTTACCATATGTCCCTTACTTTTATCGGGTTTGAAAGTATCATTTTTTTCTACCCTTTTATTAAAGAACCAAAAAAATCACAGAAATGGGCTCATTTGGCCGTATTGACAACTACTCTTATATACACGATTTTAGCCATCATTACGTTTGCCTATTTTTCCGAAGGACAGCTGTCTAAACAAATTTGGGCCAGTTTAACAATGTGGAAAATAGTTGAAATGCCCTTTGTTGAACGATTTGAATATATTGGAATTGCCAACTGGAACTTAATTATCCTTCCTAATATATGCATATCCGTCTGGATCGCCTCACGGCTCATTAAAAGGGTCTTTAATATCCGCCAGAAAGTGGGCGTGTTTTTTGTTGTTGCCGCAGTGCTTTCCATTATTACTTTTTTGGATACGAGGGAAAAAATTAATATGCTTAATGACTCTATTGGGAAAATGGGATTTGCATTTAACTTTATTTATATTCCTTTGCTTTTCACCGCTGTCATGATCGCCAAGAAGCTGAAAAAGGGGAAAAAGAAATGAAAAACCTGCTGCTTATCTTTCTTGTGCTGCTGCTTTCCGGCTGTGTGGACAAAGAAATACTGGATGATATCAATATTGAAGTAGGAGTTGGCTATGATTTAGCAGAGGATTCAAAAGAAAAATACAGAGGGACGGTGTTATTTCAGGAATTCCAGCCTGATAAAAGCGTAATAAACCGGACCTTTTCAGGAAACGGAAAGCTAAGACAAGATCTTTTATTAGATGTGACCCGGCAATCATCTGAGCCGGTAGTGACAGGCGGGTTAAAGGTGGCCGTCTTCGGACCTAAAATTTCCAGACAAGGTATCTATGACCTGATAGATTCTTTTCAAAGAGACGCAAGTATAGGAGCACGGGTATTTGTTGTGACCTCGGAGGATAAAGCGGAAGATGTGATGAAGGGAGAGTATGGAACAAGGGGAAATTCAACTTACATTTATAACTTGATACAGCATAATATTCAGCACCGGGATATTCCGAAAACCAACCTCCACATTGCTTCCCGTAATTATTACGAGAAAGGGAAAGATACTTTTCTTCCCCGCATCAAAAAGATTGGGAATGATAAAGTAGAAATAATCGGAATTAGCCTTTTCGACCAGGATAAGGAGGTAGAAATCCTGCCTTTGAAGGATTTATTCTTTTTTAAACTGCTGGTTGACAAATATAGTGAAGGAAATTTCGACGTTAAATTAAAAAAAGACGATATTGCTGCTGTTAAAAGTATTAAATCCAAACATAAAATTAAGATTACTGATAATCACGCTTCCATTCACATCAATATAGAAGGCATTATCCGTGAGTATACCGGCGATAAGCTAGCTTCAGAGGTGGTTGATGACGTTGAAAAGAAGCTGGAGAGAAAGGTAGAAAAGGAATGTCTCAAACTATTGAAAAAGTTTCAGGAGCTTGGGATTGATCCAGTTGGGCTGGGGCAAATTAAGAAAACACAGCACCGGAATTTTGATTATAAAAAGTGGGAGGATGATTATAAAACACTGGGATTTGATGTTACATGCAATGTAACAATTGAAGAAACAGGAATTATTGAGTAAGAGCGGGCTGTAATAAACCCGCTCTTTCTATTTAATCACTAGTTGAGAACATATATTTTTTATAATGGTAGCGAATGGAGAAAATCAGCCCCATGGCCAGCATATTCCCCATCAGCGAGCTTCCTCCATAGCTGATGAAAGGAAGCGGGATGCCTGTAATGGGCAAAAGACCAATAGTCATTCCGATATTTTGAAAGACATGAAATGTAACCATGCTGATAACCCCTACACAAATATAGGTATAGAAATTGTTCTTCGTTTCCATGCCAATCTTGGTAATATGGTAAATCAGCAGAAAGAAAAGGCTGACAACAATACTAGCCCCTACAAAACCAAATTCTTCACCTACAATACTGAAAATGAAGTCGGTATGGCTTTCAGGAAGATAGACCTCCCTCGTTCCATATCCTTTCCCGCTTGTTTCCCCGGATCCAATGGCAAGAAGAGAACGCGTCAGCTGAAATCCAGTTGAACTTTGGTAATTATAGGGATCAATCCAGGAATAGATGCGCGCAAACTGATATTCCTTTACTCCCAAATACTTCTCAAGGATGTCAGGATGCCATAAAACAAAATATAAAATAGTGCCTGCAAGAGCCGCTCCAGTTCCAAATATAGGGGCCAGCAGCTTCCAGCTGATTCCTGAAATGAAGATCATGCCAAGCATGATTGCCAGAAATACAAGGCTTGTCCCTAAATCGGGCTGCTGCATAACCAGCAGCAGGGGCACCATTGTTAATCCAACCAATTTAACCAGCAGCCATAAATCAGTCTGCATGGTTTTGTATTGATTTTTTTGATGATGCTCATCGATCGTTTTCGCCAATACCAAAATAATGAACACTTTAACAAGCTCAGCCGGCTGAAGGGAACCCATCCCAGGAACCTTGTACCATGCTTTTGCCCCGTTAATGACAGGAGCTATGCTTGCTGGCGCGACAACCAGGAAGCCAAGCAGTACAATGCCCAGGCCATACACATACCAGGAAATCTTCTTCAGCTGATCGGAATCCAGTGTGATTACCGCAGCGATGATTCCTGTTCCAACGGCATACCAGACAACCTGCTTTAAAAGGAAGTTTTCTGTATATTGCCCTGTAGTCTGTGCGCTGTAAATAGATATGGCACTTACCAGGAATAGCAGCATCAATATTAATACTAAGCCCCAATCCAGCTTAGGAGGTGTATATCGATTTGAGGTCATGATCATTCTCCTTTAAAGAAAAGCGGAAGCGCCTTGCCCACCCCCGACCAGCACAAGACAAGCCTGCCGTAAAGGCGTCATTTGCCTTTTTGGGAGGGTTGCCCGAAATGTGGAGGCGACTGCCCAGGGACGACAAGCATAAGACGAGCCCTGCAAGAAGGTGTTCTTTCCTTCTGAAAGGGATTGGTTAGTCTTTCGTCCCTAGGAGCCGCAACTAGACAAGCTTGTGACCTCGAGGGGGCAGGCGCTGGAGCTAGACAGTTATCTAACTTCAGCATTTATACTTTCTTATCAATTAAACAAAACCATTTGCCTTTTAAGGCATAACGGAGCAGAGCGCAAGGAATAGCATATGTAAATCTCATTATTCCTCGCTACAATATTTCATTATATTTTTTATAGAGAAAAATCACAACTTCTAAAAGCGAATGGTTATTATTTCAAATTTTTACGATTACTGTGAATGGTTATTTACGGTCATATTCAGTACAGTCTAAGGAGATGCAAAAGGTATTAAGACCCGGTTTTAAACTCCCCGCTGAAATATCTCACTTTTATATCATCTCTCATCCACTCGAGATTATTAGGCACCTGAGGGATGCTGTATCCAATGAAAATAGGCGTTGTAATATAGCGCGGAACAATTTTCGCGTAAATCTCCCTGCCCAGCTTGTAGAAAAACAAGTTATAACTATTGCTTGGAAAAGGGAAGGCATTCAGAATATAATGGGCAGCAGTCTGGATGCATTTCGCAAAGTACGGAATATCATCCTGATCGGCAAGCTTCACATTAAATTCATAAAAGCCGATTCTCGGGGAAGTCGATAAAGTGAACACCGTGCCGCTTTCCTCATGAATGAGGAGCCCTTCAAAATCCTGCGCCTGAATTTTTTCCTTGTAATCAATATTTTTCAATCCCACAATCTGCATATGCGGATGGGCGATACTTCCCCCGGATAATGGCCCATGGTTTTTGAAAAATAATACAGATTCATATTCCCCGCTTTCTTCCATAAGCAGCCAATGTTTTAAACCAAATGAAATTAACCTGATCAGATGCTCCTCTGGGTAAACTGACAGCTCACCGTCACATTGATCCGTTTCAATCAGCACCGTCTGATAGGAATTTTCCAGAACAGGAAACTTATTTTTCAGCAAAATAATAGAATCCTCTACGGCGATGATATCGGTCAGCTCCTCCCTTGCACAAAAAGGGCAGCTGATATCCTTATTCCGAATGCTATTAGGCTTTTGGACCCCAATCCCCGTATTAAAATGCAAATGTGTATCTGACATATCTCTTTGACACCTGCTTTTCTGTAATCTCTCCTTCTATATTATCATGAAACCTGGTGTAGGGTATCTGTGCCAGTTTCATTAGTGCTCTTGATCGAAGTTGCTCTTGGCGCCGGGGAAGGGTTCGGACTTACATCGGCTTTTTCTTGGGCTTAGTGTCTGTAGTTGCCCCGGCTTCGGACTCAAACTGTCTTATTCCTGCCGTTTGTGTCTGAAGCTGCTCCAGGTTCGGACTCAAACTAACTTGTTCCTGCCGTTTGTGTCTGAAGCTGCTCCAGGTTCGGACTCAAACTAACTTGTTCCTGCCGTTTGTGTCTGAAGCTGCTCCAGGTTCGGACTCAAACTAACTTGTTCCTGCCGTTTGTGTCTGAAGCTGCTCCAGGTTCGGACTTAAACTAACTTGTTCCTGCCGTTTGTGTCTGAAGCTGCCCCGGCTTCGGACTTTCAGCTGCCTTTTCAGGGGTTTTTTGTCCAAAGTTTCCGCCAAGACACTTTGCGAACTAAAAAATCTTCCTCCAATTAAAAAATCAGCGGGGATATTAATCAACCCCGCTGAAAAGTTTTTATTGCACCGTTAATTCAGTTTCTGTGTGCTCGTGAATGTCGTCGCCTTTCTCTACATGTGTCGTGATAGTGTATGTGCCTGCATTTGCAAACTGATAGCCGGCTGTGTAATTGCCCGGTTCTGTTTCAGACATGTTCACCCATTGAGGTGTTGCACCATTCAGTGAGATTTCAAGCTTTACTTTAGCATCCGCCAGCGGTTCCCCATCATTATCAACCAGGGCAGATAGGTGTGTCTTTTCGTTCGCATGGATTTGGGCAGGGACCTGCAGCTCAATGGATACTTCACTGCCATGGCCATGAGAGTGGCCTTCTTCATGGCCCTCATTTTCTTGATCATGCCCCGTTCCTGATTCCTCTGCTTTTGCCTTACCAACTTGTACAGAAACCATTGGCATGGTATGCTGGCTTCTTGCCGTAACATGGGACTGAACATAGTAGAGGCCTTCCTCAGCAAAAGCATGATCAGCAGTATATTTACCCTCTGACCCGTGCTTTGCCTCTATCATTTCACCGTTTTCTTTTTGTCCTTCCTGCCAGACTTCAAATTTCACCTCATCCGCATCCGTTACAGCTTCACCGCCTTGTTTGACAGTGACAGCAAGAGCTGCATCCGCGCCAGGGTTAATAGTTTCAGGCACCTCGATGACAGCTTCAATGATCTGCGGCACTTCGCCGTTTTTTGCTGGCTTTTCTTCTTCAGATTGGCTGCATCCGCCAAGAACAAGTAAGCCCGCCATTATGCTGAATAATATCTTTTTCAATTTAGTGTCCCTCTCTTTATCTATATTGTTCCTTGATAAGATAACTATAAAAGCCATTTGTGATAAAACAATGAAATCTTTTCAAAAAATAAAAGGCCCTTTCAGGCCTTTTGAGATTCTTTTAATAAATTCCTCAAACAGCCCAATTTCCTCTTCGTTCCTTATCTTCTAATTCAGCTTATCCGTCATATATTTAGAGAGTGGAGGGATTGATATGAATTCTAAATTAAGTGTCCATTCTCTTTTCTTTTATATAAACAGCTGGCTTTTCAGTATTTGTGCGGTCGTGGTGCTTGCCGGGGCTGTTACACTTTATCCGGCTGCCTTTTCTTCGTCACATATGAATGTGCTGCTGAAGGATATTAAAGCCGACCAGCTCTTCATTCACTTTTTAAAAGCTGAAAATCATTATTTTTATAAGGAAGCTCCTGCCGAAAGCTACTCCCTGTCCGGAACCCTATTTAAGCTGGCAACCAACACACAGCCGCAGGATATTAGAACGTTCCTTGGCCGGGAGCTCCCTGGTTTTTCGATTTTTGATACCGGTATTGCTGTTGCCGGAGAGGGTACCGATTTTACCAACCTGCCAGTGGAATCTGCCCCTCCCCTTGAAGTTCTTTTAAAAGAAAAAGAACTGGCTATGAATAACAGCCAAAGTGAGGAAAATGCTGCTCACCCGGCAATTCCGGATGAAAAAGGGGTTTTCATTTACCATTCCCACAGCTGGGAATCATTTGCTCCATTGTTAAAAGATGTAAAGAATACAGATGAGGCCGTCAGTTCCAATGAACAGGTGAATGTTATTGCTGTCGGGAAAAAGCTTAGTGAAGAACTGGCCAGAAAAGGAATAGGTGCTGAGCATGATAAAACCAATATAGCCGCAGAACTGAAAAAGAAGGGCTGGAACTGGGAAAATTCCTATACGATGTCCAGAGAAACTGTCCAGACTGCCATGACAGAGAATAAAGATGTTAAATTCCTAATCGATATCCACAGAGATTCGCTTCCCCGCGGGAAAACAACCGCATTAATTGGCCAGGAGACCTACGCACGACTGTTTTTTGTCGTCGGCAAGGAGCACAAAAACTATGAGCAGAACTTAAAAGTGGCTACAGAGCTCCACCAGGCACTGGAAGCAAAATATAAGGGAATTAGCAGGGGGGTCATTGTGAAAGGAAAAAGTGAAGGAAATGGCATATATAACCAGGACCTTTCCGAACGGGCCCTTCTGGTTGAGTTCGGAGGTGTGGAAAATAATCTGGATGAACTGAATAATTCCATTAAAGCATTTGCGGATGTGTTCAGTGATTATTACTGGAAGGCAGAGCCGGTCAATGCGAAAGATTAGCGCTTGTCATTATTGTCTCCTGTTTACTTTTTTCACCACCTTTTTTCTTTACCTTCTGTTTGGCATAAGCACGATTACGGTTGCCTCCCTGTTTTCAGGAATTTCCCTCTCCATTATCAATTTAATAGAGGATGAAATAAAGGTATTCAGACAGGAACACAATGGCCGATCCAGGAAAAAATAATTGTTTTCTGCTTTAATAGGAGATAATGAAGGAGAAAATAGGAGTGATTAAAGTGAAATTAGCTATCATAACAGGCGCATCAAAAGGGTTAGGAGCTTCTATCGCCAGGAGAATGATGACAGAAGGAACAGGAGTCATATCTGTATCAAGGACAGAAAACCCGGAATTGGCGAAACTTGCTGCAGAGAACCACGTATTCTACGCCCAATATTTCTGCAACCTGTCTTCACCTGATGAGCTTGAATCAGTTTTCAGCAAACTGACTGCATTATTGCAGGAAAAACAGCCGGAGACCGTATATGTATATAACAACGCAGGGGTCATTGATCCAATCGGTACAGCCGGGAATCTCAATCATGAGGCATTAATTCAGAATGCAAACGTTAATCTGATTGCTCCTATAATGATTTCGAACATCCTGCTGCGTGAAGTTTCAAGTGATATGGTCATTGTCAATATTACTTCAGGCGCTGCGGAAAGACCTATACAGGGGTGGAGTGCTTACTGCAGCACTAAGGCCGGAATAAATATGTTCACGGAAACTGCTGCATTGGAATTGCAGACAGCAGGAAGCAGCCATAAGATTATTGCCTTTAGTCCAGGTGTCATGGACACAGATATGCAGGGAACAATTCGTTCTTCAGCGAAGGAATCATTTCATGATCTGGAGAAATTCCAGGCATATAAGGAGAAAGGAATGCTAAGGGATACGGAAACTGTGGCAAACGCATTGGCCGGTCTGCTGCATAAGGAGATTGAGAGCGGTAAAGTGTATTATGTAAATGACTTAATTTAAAGATGTCAAAAGCCGGCTGGCGGGCCGGCTTTCTTATTTATCTTCCAATATATTACTATCGACGACACCATGGTGAATACGCAGAACTTCATGGTTATTTTCTCTTTGTATAACAAAAAAACCATTTGAGAAGTCAGAGGATAATTCTTTAAAGAAGATGCCCTTTATTCCATTCTCGTGACTTTCTCCCATGATCAGATGATAATCGGAGCCTTTTTTGACGATCTGGGCCGGCAGCCCTTTATCTGTATCATCAGAAGGATCATGGACCTTTCTGGAAACTTCTGCGACAAGAATATCCACCCCATCAAGCAGCTGGAATAATTCATTGACCAAGGAAGGCTTTACAATCCGCTCCAGCTTGGTTTGAACAGCCTGTCCAAGAATAATCTGGGTAATTTTATACTCCTGAACCACTTCAGCGATCACCCTGGCAGTTTTCTTGCCCCCGGCATACTTGGCGAGCATCTTCAGCCCGTATTTCTCTGCTAAACTTTCGAACAAGTATTTTGTCTGAAGCTCGTTAAAGTTAAACTCTTCCTGTTTCCGGTTTTCTACAGAGAGAATATAGCCCTCTCCCTGAAAAGCTTCCTTCAGTTTTTTTCCTCTTTGGGCCAGTCTTTCCGCATGATTGGGATTGCTTACACAAATTAATATATTTTCCTTCATTTTAGCACCTCTCCCACCGGATTCTATTTTCAGTATAGCACGAATAACTTGGAATAAACCTGGGGCACAAGGGAACCAAAGTTTGAATCAAAACTTTTTTAGAAAATATGAATAAGAATTTCTTAGTACGGGCATAATAATCCTACAAGTGTAAATCCCCCTTTTTTCAGCTTCCTTTCAAGGAAGCATTTTTTTTGCAAAATTGCCTATTTGCCCGCCAATATAAAAAATAACCCTCCCTTTTTAAGAGAGGGTTCCAAAAGCTATTATACATAAGACGGTTTTTTCAAAGAACATTTTGAAGCTTCTCCCGCTAGTTCAGGAGCATAATAACTGAGCTTTTTAATTAAATAGCAGGCTTCCGGGAAATGGTGTTCGAGAAATCTCAGAGTCGTTTTATTGAGAATTCTTTTGCCTGCATATTTCTGTACAATGCCTTTAATATATTCATTCATTTCAATTACAGCAGCCCCCACGTCCCTCGCCATTTCCTGCTGGCGCGGAAACCCCGGCTCCGTGAATCGGAGATACCCCTTCATATGGCGGTTCTGCACGAGGAACCCCTGAAAAATCCTCGTATAAATTTGAGCCTGTTCCTCTACAAAAACCTCAATTGGATCAATAGAATTCCTCAAAAGGATAATATGCCCCAGCTGATCCTCGAGCCACAAATCCAGCAGATCAAAAAGAGATTGCGGCGGAGGTGTAAGCCCTTTTGCATAATAAGACAGAAGCCGCAAATATTCCTGATTTTCACTTAATGTGCCGTTAAAATACGTTGGCGAAAGATTAATATTGATCTTGTTAATGATTCTCAAATTCTGAAGTTTTCCTTCAAATTGAAAATAGCCATTTGCAATCGGCCATATCTCCATCGCCATTGCAATAGCCTCCTGGGATTCTGCCAGTACAGAGGGGGATAATTGGTTAAGCCTAATCCTGAGATCCCGGAAGGCTCGCCTGTATTCATCCGCTCTTTTTACAAACTTGCCTTCAGCCGGAGAAAGATTGTCCCTGACAAAAATCGCATGATCTTCAAGAATCTCCAGCCAAAAAGCATGCTCCTCCCACGTTGTCAAAACCATTTCATTCATCCAGATCCCCCCATATTAATCCTTTTAAATGTATATGCAATTTAAAAGGAAACATGAAGGCCGGTCCGGATAAAAAGGAAGTGGTTTAGAGAAAATAAGGAAACACTTTTATGAAAGGAGAATCCCAATGACCAAAAAGTATAATAAAGGCAGCAATAATCAAAATTCACCAAGAGGGAACCAATCCCCGATCAGCGGTGATAACAGCAAAGGCAACAAAAGGAATAAAGACCAAAAAGATAAGACTGATTTGGATTAAGAAAAGCGCAATGCGCCCGCCTATATAGAACGCAGACTAAAACCGCCACGTCCTGTGGCAACGTCTGCATGACCCGCATCGTGCGGGCCTCAAGCATAAGACAAGCCGGCTGAAAGGTTGTTCTTTAACCTTTTGGACGGATTGGCTTAGACCCGAGAGCCGATGGCGCCTGGAGCTAGACAGTTATCGAAGTTCAAAGTTATACTTTTAATCCTTTAAAAGAAAACCGGCTTCCTGTTCGAAGCCGGTTTTCTATTCGTCATCGCCTGATATTTTAATTGCTGGTGTTTCGTTATAAAGGTACGTTGGAGCCATATTTTGTTTTGGCTCACGATTATTCATTGCTTCTTGCAGCTTAAGATTAGCGTCTTCTGTTTCTGTCGTACTGCTCATTTGGGAATAAACAGTCTGATCTTCAAGTTTTTCATTTAGCCTGATATTCGTTTCAGCAGTTTTATCATCCATTTACCTAATCCTCCTTTTGTTATAGTTTGTTTTAAGTGATTATTAAATATTACCCCAGTCTGTTTCCATAAAACAAAAAGCATAAACCGATGGCCTATGCTTCTAAAAGTTCTCCATAACCGAGTGTTCCGGAACTTTGAACGGATCATTTTTATCAATTCGATCATAAAACATAATTCCGTTCAGATGGTCAATTTCATGCTGCATGATGATAGACGGAATCCCCTTAAACCTGAGTGTCACTTCCTCGTCATCAAGATTATGTGCTTTTACCTTAATTCGCTCATAACGGGGCACATACCCTTTTACATCACGGTCTACAGACAGGCAGCCTTCACCCTCCGGAAGAAAAATGACACCGACAGAGTGGCTGATAATTTTCGGGTTAATTATATAATGCTCCTGGGGCTCACCTTTTTCATTGGTAAAATAAGCAGTAAACATGCGCTTATTAAGGCCAATTTGGTTGGCGGAAAGTCCAATGCCCGGTCGCAAACCATATTTCTTTGCAATGGCAGGATCCTGGCTGTTTTTCAGATACTGCATCATCGCAATCAGCGTTCCGCGATCTTCTTCAGTCAAAGGCACTGTGACTTCTTTTGTTACTTCGCGCAGGATCGGATCGCCCTCACGTACAATATCCTTCATCGTAATAATTGTATCAGCATTAAATTTACTCATAAATAAACAATTCATCTACCTTTACTTTTAGTGTTTTAGAAATTTTAAAAGCGAGCTTCAGTGTGGGATCATATTTATTATTTTCTATGGAGTTAATTGTCTGCCTGGCCACACTGCATTCTTGAGCGAGCCTTTTCTGAGTTATTCCCAGCTTTTTTCGTATTTCCTTTATTTTATTCTTCATCCTACCACCTTTTGGGCCGAAACTGTTCTTATGGTAGCATTTCAGATGGCTGGATGTCTAATACTTTGGACATTCGTAGCTGCACAAAAAATTTTTTCGCGAAAAATTGAAGATAACCGCAAAATTTTGATTTCATTGTCGATTTACCTTGCTTTATCCGCGAATATGCAAAAAACCAGTGCAGATCCCCTCCACACTGGTTCCCTATTTAACTACGCCTCAGCTTCAACCAGAGTTTCAGCTGGTTTTTTCTTTTTCAGCAGCAGTTTGAGCTCTCTTTTATATTTTCTCTTAGTAAGGATGTAAAGAAAATCTCCCTGCTCAATTTGGGTATTGCCTGTAGGAGTAATTAACTCATCTTTACGAATGATTGCATTGACAAGCGCGCCTTCAGGAAAAGGAATCTCCATCAGATTTTGCCCGATAATGAATGCATCTTCTTCGATTTCGAATTCAATCATTTCAGCATCTGCTTTCCCAAGGGAGACCAATTCCAGGGAATGCATGGGAGTAGCCTTTTCAGGCCCAGTCAGACCAAGCTTTTCAGCTAACAATGTAATTGTTGATCCCTGAATAAGAGCGCTGGTCAGGACAACGAAAAAGACAACATTGAAAATCTCGTGACTGCCTTCCACGCCGGATAGCAGCGGAAAAGTGGCCAGCACAATTGGCACAGCCCCTTTTAATCCTGCCCAAGATAAGAAGATCAATTCTTTCATCGAAAAGCCCATTTTAATGGTGGTTAGAAAAACAGCAGCAGGTCTGGCAACAAATATGAGAAGTGCTGAAAGAGCAAGGCCTTTTAGCAAAATGTCAGATTGGAAAAGTTCATTTGGAAAGACCAGAAGACCTAAAATAACGAACATTGCAATTTGCATCATCCAGGCAAAACCTTCCGTAAAACGGAAAACAGAGTGGCGATAAGCAATGTCTGCGTTCCCAATCATAATACCCGCCACATATACAGCAAGAAGGCCGCTGCCTCCCAGATAAGCTGTTATTCCATATGTCAGCATGGCAAAACCAGTTGCAAACACAGGATAAAGCCCGCTTGAATCCAAGTTAATTTTATTCAATGACCATATTGCGAACTTGCCAAACAAGAGACCGGCTATTGCTCCTACTCCCATTTGGATAAAGAAGGAACCAATAAGTGAGAAAATACCCGAGCCGGGAGTCATGATCAGCTCAATCATGGCAACTGTCAGGAACACTGCCATGGGATCATTAGAGCCAGACTCGGCTTCCAGTGTTGCGGAAATCCTGGGCTTTATATTTTGCCCTTTTAATACAGCAAAAACGGCAGCTGCATCAGTCGAACCGACAATCGCACCAAATAGCACCGCAACAGGCCAATCTACACCGAGAATAAACTTTGCTGCCACAGCAACAAGTCCGGTGGTAATCACAACACCTAAGGTTGCCAATAATAAGGAGGGTACAATGACCGTCCGGGCTGTTTTCCAGTTCGTCTGCAGTCCACCTTCAAACAAAATAATGATAAAGGCCAAAACCCCAATCATCTGTGCAATTCTCGCATTATCAAAATAAATGAATTGACCCAATCCCATTCCGACCGCTATAAACAGAACAAGAGCGGGCACGCCAAGCCGTGCAGAAAATTTAGTTGTCATAACACCAATAATAAAAAGAATAGCAGCCAGCAGGATAAGTGCATCTGTGTGCCAAATAAATTCAGCCAATACGATCACCTTCTTTATTCAGATTTAATTAAAGGTAGGTTAATAAAAAATGTTCTATCGTTGTTGAGGATTTCTTTTTATTGCATCAGCAAACAGGATTATGCCAGGAGAGATGATGACAGCAGCTCATTGCGGATCTTTAGCATGGTGCAGAGCTGCTATTAGAAAGAAGTGACAGTGAGACGTTGGCTTTATTATCTTTTGCAGCTTCCACTGTCTTTATCGTTTTTTAATGTAACATAAATACATCATAACATATATTATGTAACATCGCACTTCATATGCATGATTTTTTTAAAAAAAATCGGACTTGCCCTTAGGCAAATCCGCTAAATTTCTTTAGATAGATGAATCATCTCAGCTTCCATTTTATACTCCTTATAACCGCAGCTTTTATAGAGGTTTACCGCACTATCCCAGACAATATTTGTTTCTAGGACAACTTTTATGTAACCGGCTGCTTTAGCATGATCCTCCAGTTTCCGTACCATCATTCGGGCAATGCCCTGACCCCGGAATTCCTTTTTTACAGACATTCGCTGCAGCCTGCACTCCCCATTGCCTTCATTGGTAATTGCACCCGTACACACCAGTTCATTATCAATTAAACCAGCCAGAAAAAGAGCACCTTCAGCGCTGTATGTTTCTGTAAGGCTGCTCAAATCAGGATTTAACGAATGGTCAATAAACCCGAAGCGTTCCTGGAATCCATTCAATATTAATTCTTTTGCAGCAGTTTCGTGATCTATTGAGATCGGAACAATCTTTATATGCGATTTAATCATTTTCAGCTCAAGCGCAGTCAGCTTTTTATCGCATACCTCATGCTTACTGACATTTCCAATAACATTTGTGATTTTCATAGATTCTCCTGTTTTTTCCTTTTATAATAAGATATTAGCAGGGAAAAGAGAATTCTTTTTAGCGAGTTACTATAGGCAGAGCTCCTCTCTACAACTTCTGCTGCAGTGTATATTCAATTTTGCACATCTTTCGCCGGACAAAACGCTATATATTATATTCCGTAAGACTCAAGTCTTAGCTGAAATTAAACCTGGGGCTCAATGTGCATGAATTGAGATTAGCATAAAATATAATTAAGAAATTATTGAGGGAAAGCAGGGATTCATATTGAAAAGAATCTTCACCATTTTTATCATTTTAGTCTGTTCCTATTTGCTCTTTACCGGCGTGAACAGCTGGCTGAGTTTTGGAGGAAACAGTAATGAAGTTTCTCTCAGTAAGAGGACAGACCATATCAGCATAGATGTATCAAGTTCTGATACAGTCATTATTCCTGAAAAGAGGAATGATGTCAGAGCAGAGCTTGATGGTAAAGGAGAAGTGACCGTAAATAAGTCTGGAAACGAAGTTAGTGTAGAATACAAAAGAAAGTGGCTGGACGGCTTTCAGTTTGTCAATAACAAAAGCAATCTGAAAATCTACATTCCTGAAGATTTCAATAAGTCCATGTCCATTGACATCGGTTCCGGCCGTTTGAATTTCGCCGGTGAATCTGAGAGCAAGCCTTTTGAGCTTGAGAGCCTGGATGTTAATATGAGCTCTGGAAAAGTCAGCCTGGCCAACATAAAGACAGATGAATTTGAGCATGAAGGCTCCTCAGGAATGATGGATGCAGATCACTTATTTGCCCGATCAGGCGAAATAGATATGAGTTCAGGCAAAGTGAAGATTCGCAACTACCAGGGCAAGCTTGACGCCGGGGTCTCATCTGGACAGCTCGATATAATGGTCGGCAAACTGATTGACTCTATTAAAGTGGAAGCCAGTTCAGGCTTTGTCCGTCTTGACTTGCCTGATGATGCAGACTTCACCTTAAAAGGCAAAGCAAGCAGCGGCCATATCAGCAGCGATTTTGAATTGGATGAAGAGGAGCGCGATAAAAATGATATTTCCGGCAAACATGGATCAGGAGAACATGACATCCGCATCTCTGTATCCAGCGGGAAAGCCGAAATTAATTAACTGCTGTATTAAAGTCCGGGAAACCGGGCTTTTTTTGATGATGAATGAGGATTAAGGCTGAGCGCTGTGGGGAACTAGTCTTATACGCAATATTTTGACAAGCGAAATTTGCACAAAGGAGTGTGAGTCTTGAAGAGAGCTATTTTACTGGTATCCATCCTGCTGTCAGGCTGCTCATCACCATCCTGGATGACCGGCCAGGAAAGTGAAACCGAATCCGCAGAACAGGAAGACGGCAAAGTGTTAATTGATGCCCCTCATTATTCACAAAAGCCTGAACTTGAAAGAGGATGTGAAGTAACCAGTCTTGCCATGCTCCTGAATCATGCTGGAGAAGAGACCGATAAAATGGAATTAGCCGAAAAAATAAACCGTGTTCCTTTCGAAAAGGATGGCTATCGCGGAAATATTCACAAAGGCTTTGTTGGCAATATGCAGACATTGAACGAACCCGGGCTCGGCGCCTACCATGAACCCGTTGCAGAACTGGCTGAAAGCTATTTGCCCGGGAAAATTGAAGACCTGACAGGCAGCGGATTCGACAAAGTGATCGAGCAGCTTGATGACGGCAGACCAGTCTGGGTGATCATCACCAGCACTTACGACGTATTGCCTGATTCAGAATGGGAAACCTGGGAAACAAAAGATGGTCATGTCAAAATAACATACCGAATGCATGCTGTATTAGTCACAGGCTATGATGAAGATCATATCTATGCAAATGATCCGCTTAAGGAGAAAAATACACAATACCAAAAAGACAAGTTTATTGCCGGATGGGAACAGATAGGAAGACAGGCAATCACTTATGTGGATAAATAAAAGAGGATGTTGTTTGGGGATAACTTTTATCTCAATCATAATCATCTATGTGGATAACTCTATTATCCCCTTAGTTTATCCACTTAGTGTGGATGAATCGAACAAAAAACGCTTCTAATTGTGGATACTTCTGAAAAATTAAAAAAATCAATGAATTAGTTATGCACATTTTGAAACAGCGGGAAGTCAATCCCCAACCGTTGGATTAATTGTGGATTACAAATTCTCAACTTAAGCCGATAACTTCAGCCAGCAGTGTGTATGAATTCAGCTTGCCCTGAAAATCATGAATATTGGTGATGATCATAAACTCATCTGTTGCGTAAATTTCGCTGAGCAGCTGCAATTCTTCTTTTATTTTTGCCGGGGTGCCGATTAATATCCGCTTGCGGTTTTCTGTAATTTTTTCTTTTTCCTCATGTGTTAGCTGGATATCTACTGCTTCTATGCTTGGGATTATTCTCGTATCCCTCCCTTTTTCAACTGCCAGAAGCCACATATCCTGGCTCAATGCCAGCTTCTCAGCCTCTTCCTGTGTCTCAGCGCATACAACAAAAATACACACATTTGCTTTCGGTTCAGCCAAAGCTGCTGAAGGCTGGAATTGACTGAAATATGTATCCATTGCTCTCTTTCCATTGGCAGGATTGATAAAGTGTCCATACGTAAAGGCAACTCCAAGTTCCGCAGCCAGTCTTGCTCCGCGATGGGTGATTCCAAGAATCCACAATAGTGCAGGGTCTTCAGCCTGTGGAAAAGCTTTGACTTGCTGATAAGGATGTCCTTCTGGAAGCTCTTTGTTCAAAAACCCCTGCAAATCCCTAAGTTGTCTCGGAAATTCATTCAGACTTTTCCTTACTCCATCTGTCAGGGCAAGCCTTGTGGATGCGGATCCTCCAGGAGATCTCCCAACGCCCAAATCGATTCTTCCTGGAAATAATGTCTGCAGGACATTAAAGTTTTCGGCAATTTTATAAGGACTGTATTGCGGTAAAAGAACCCCGCCTGAACCAACCCTGATTCGGCTGGTGCTTGATGCTATATGGGAGATAAGAATTTCCGGTGAGGAGCCAGCCATTCCGTTCGAATTATGATGCTCAGCCACCCAAAAACGACTGTAGCCAAGCTCTTCTGCCATCTGAGCAAGCTTGACTGTTTTACGAAAAGTATCCGCTGCAGTATCCCCTTTTGCCATGACCGATTGATCCAATACACTCAGCTTCATGCGAACTCCCCCTTTTTATTGAAGCGATCTTATCATAATGTCTATAGCTTCCTCAAATGTCTCAACTGCGCAAGCGGTTTATTAGGAAATCCATCTGCTTTCTGGTAGTATATGAATGATTTTTTTTAGAGGAGGAAAAACGATGCATACATTAAAAGGTAAAACAGCTCTCATCACAGGAGCAGGCAGAGGGATAGGGCGTGCAGCAGCTATCGCGCTCGCGAAAGAAGGCGTCCATATTGGCTTGCTTGGCCGCACGATTGAAAATCTTGAAAAAATGGCAGATGAACTGAGCCAGTACGATGTGAATGTATCTGCTGCAGCAGCCGATGTTGCCGACCTTGAAGCTGTTACTCATGCAGTCGAGCATATTAAGTCAGACCTTGGCTCTGTGGATATCCTGATTAACAATGCCGGAATCGCCAAGTTTGGAGGATTCCTGGAGCTGTCTCCGGCTGAGTGGGAAAGCATCATCCAAGTCAACTTGATGGGTGTTTATAATGTTACAAGAGCCGTTCTCCCTGAAATGATTGAACAGAAGTCCGGAGACATTATCAACATTGCATCCACAGCAGGCCAAAAAGGTGCGCCTGTCACCAGTGCATACAGCGCATCCAAATTTGCCGTTTTAGGCTTAACAGAGTCCCTGATGCTTGAGGTTAGAAAACACAATATCCGAGTTAGCGCGTTGACTCCAAGTACGGTTGCCACTGACCTTGCGATTGAAACAAACCTGACCGACGGCAACCCTGAAAAAGTCATGCAGCCGGAAGATCTGGCAGAATTCATGGTAGCACAGCTGAAATTAAATCCGCGGGTGTTTGTGAAAACAGCCGGCATGTGGTCGACAAATCCATAAGATTTAGCAGAAGCCCCAATTGCTTAATGATTGGGGCTTTACGCTTCTTTTTGAAAGCTGTTTTCGTAAAGTTTGTTGCTTTTTTATAACTTAGATTAATTTGCTGAGTTGATTGGAGCGGAAGGTGCGAGACTCCTGCGGGAGTAGCGGGACAGGTGAGACCCCGCAGACGCGGAGCGTTGAGGAGGCTCACCGCCCGCCCCGCGGAAAGCGAGCAGCCTGGAGCGGAAATCAACGGACAACATTGATAGGCGAAAACAACAATTTATACGAAAAGAGCCTTTTGAAATAAACCATCAAAAAAAGACTGCCATAAAGACAGTCTCCGCTTTCATTAATTCTCACTTCTTTTAAATGGCCACCAGTTTGCCTGGCCGAAGTTCTTGACCATGACCGGTATAAACAGCGGCAGCACAACCAGTGCGTAAAGCATTAATCCAATCAGAACGATGGATGCGATCTGCAATAGCGACAGCATTCCGGATGGCATCATTGCCGCGAATGTTCCGCCCAGGATTACAGCAGCTGAAATAATAACAGTGCCCATCTTTTTCATGGATAACAGCATGGCATCTGCGATTGAAAGGTCACGATATTCATTAAAGCGGTCCATTAAGAAAATGCTGTAGTCAACGCCAAGCGCGACGAGAATAACGAATGCAAAGAATGGAACCGCCCAGCTGATGCCTGTATATCCAAGCAGATTCACAAAAATCGCCTCGTTCATTGCCATACTTGTATAGTAGGTCAGAATCAATGAACCAATTAAATAGATTGGCATGATGATAGACCTGAAAAGGAACACAAGGATGATGGAAATGCCCAGCAGCATCAATACGACTGTACGGGAATAATCCTGATCAGACATTGTGCTTAAGTCAGCATTGGTACTTGTAATCCCGCCTACCGCCACAACCGCATTTTCAAGCTTAGTCCCTTTTGTCGCTCTTTCCACAGCTTCCTTGATTTCATCCACCTGGTTAATGGCTTCGTTGGAATAAGGATTTGCTTCAAGCACTACATCCATTGTCATAACTTTACGATCCTCTGACAAATAGACATCAAACACCTGAGCAAACTCTTTATCCTCCAGAACCTCCGGCGGCAGATAGAAACCATCCATATTATCCGAGTTTGAAAGACCTGACAGGTAATCCTGTGCAGAACCAAGTCCTTCAGATACCTGCTCAAGCCCATCTGCACTCTGGCTAAGGCCATCTGTCAGCTGGCTTATTTGTCCTCCTAGATCGCCAAATCCGGCAAGAAGCTGTTCCTGCCCGCCATTGATTCCGGCTAAACCATTTGTCAGCTTTGGAAAATTATTAACGATTTGTCCCTGGCCATCAGCAAGCTGATTGAGTCCTGCCTGCTGGGCTTCGATTCCATCGATCAGCTGCTGGAGCCCGGCAGCTAATTCCTTTTGGCCGGATATGGCGGTTCCGAAGTTTTTATTTGCTTCCGCCAAGCCATTTTGCAGCTGTGTTAACCCCCTATTAGCAGCATTGATTCCTGCTGAAACTTTTGGAAGCTGCTGCTGCAGGCCTGCTACTTGACCTTTGATTGCTTGGTATTGAGGGTCTTGGGCCAACTCAGGGTCCTTGGTTTCAACATAGCCAAACAGTGCTTCATTTGCCTGTCTGATGCCATCCGACAGCTGATTTAAATTCGCCTGGATTTCTTTATAGCCCGCCATTAAGGAAGGAATGGCCTCTTCTCCTGACTGATACCCAACTAGCAGCTGCTGGTATCCGGCGAGAAGCTCTTCGGCACCAGCCTTGGATTTTTCCAAACCATCTTTAATTTGATCTGAACCTGCCGATCCCTGACGAATACCATCTTCGATTTTAGCCAGGTTTGTCTGAATTTCACCAAGACCCGATTTGATTTCATTGGTGCCGGAAATCAAGTCATTGATTCCTTTTGTGGCATTCTGCAGCTCAGGTTCTGATTTGGACAGTTCGCTGCTTGCTTCATTCAAGCCATCTGAAATTTTGTTCAGTCCATCTTTTCCTTCCCCAAGCCCTTCTTCAAGCGTTTCAGCTTGTTTGGCAACAAAGAAGTCTTCGATCGGCTCTCCAGTTGGTCTTGTAACAGAACGAACTGTATCAACCAAGTCTACTTTTTCAACCTCACGGCTAATTTTTTCAGCCAGGCCTACATATTCTGCTGAATCCATTTCCTCATCGTTTTTCAAGACGATCTGCGTTGGCATGGATTCTCCCGGCCCAAAGCTGTCAGCAATGGCATTAAACGCCTTAATGGAATTAACATCCCCGCCGATTTCCTCAAGGGAGTTGTATGAAAGTTCTCCGTCATATGTCACCAGGAATGGCACACAAACGGCTGCTACGATAAGCAATGCCAGGAATGGACGCGCCAGCGAGAATCGGCCGGCCGTACCCCATAGCTTGCTTTCACCGTGCTCGGCACTCTTTCTCGAAGGCCAGAAAATTTTCTGTCCCAGCACCGCCATAAAGAATGGCACAATCGTAAATAAAGCAATTAAAAGGATCGCTACACCAATGGCCACAGCTGCTGCTGACTGGTAAAGAATAAACTGCGAGAAGCCAATTGCAGCAAAGCCAATCATAACAGCCAGTCCGCTGAAGAATACTGTGCGCCCCGCATTGCGGTATGTTGCCACAATGGCGTCCGCTGTGCTTTCATTATAGGAAAGCTCTTCTTTAAAACGGCTAAGCAGCAGGATACAATAGTCTGTTCCAATCCCAAACAGAATCGCTACAAGGAAAATTTGGGTATAGTTTGAAATGGGAAAATCCAGCTTATCTACTAAAAATGCCACAATGGATTGTGAAGCAAGGTAAGTGAATCCCACTGTCAGGAGCGGGATAATCGGAGCAACCACTGAACGGAAAACCAGCAGCAGAACAACCAGAATAAAGACGACTGTAATTCCTTCCGTCTTTTTCAGCCCTTCCTGCGAACTGTTCATGAGATCTTCATTGATCAGCCATTCACTCGTATAATAATGATCTACCTTTGCATCATCAATAGCTGAATAAAGATCTTCACTCAGCTCAGCTGGCTCACGGCCGTTCCAGCTTACGTTGACAGAAGCCAGAATGGACTTGCCATTCTCTGAAACAAGCTGGTCCTTCAGGCTTTTTTCATTAAAATGGGTAAGCATTTCTGTAATGCCCAATTCGCTGCTTTTGTCTTCAAGCATGCGGATAGCTTTCTCCGCTTCTTTGATTTCTTCTCCTGTGAGCTTTTTATCATTATGAAAAACAAGTGCGATCTGGGTCTCATCCCCGCCGCCTTCCTGTTTCTGCACTTCTTGCATGATATCCCCGGCAAGTGTGGATGAATACTCTTCAGGAACAGTAATCTGCCCTTTATCACGGACCAGATCTGCCATGTTTGGCGCTGCCATAAACAAGCAGGCAGCCACTGCGATCCAGACGGCAATGACAAGCCATTTTCTTTTAATAATTGAATACACTATATTATCCCCCGCTTTGTTTTCTGATAAAGTGAAAGCTCAATCAGTGGGTACTTTACCCCTCTGATTGTTAGTCTTCCGCCATACTCTTTGATTGCTATGAGTCTAGAGGCGGCAGTCTTACTGCCCGTTAGACTGCGATAGTACTTTATCCAATTTCTCAAAGGTTTCAATGAACTGCTGAATTTCAGCCTGATCAAATCTGTTTATCAGTGACTCTACAAGATTATGAATCTTTTCTTCTGCTTTGACGTACAGCTCATTCCCTTTTTCGGTAAGTGTCAGATAGACTACCCTGCGATCATTCTCATCACGTGTCCGCTGAATCAGGCCTTTTTCCCACATGCGCGTAATCATGGCTGTGATCGCACTCTTTTTTACATCAAACACTTCCGCAAGCTCTGACGAAGTACAGGAACCTGCCTGATTTATGTACCTCAGAGTAAAATGCTGATCATTGGTCAGATCGCTGCCAATCTGATTTTTTACAAGTGACGCAGCCTTTTTCTCAACAGAAAAAGAAACGGCAATATACCGGTCGACCAAATCCTTAATGTCTGGCACACTCACTTATATATTCACCTCACAGTGTGATTATTCTATCGTTTAACTGTTCAACTACTTAACTATTAACGTAGTTAACTTTAATATAGGGAAGGATTGTTGTCAATTTAACTTTATCAACTGGAATAAAATAAAGTTCACCTTGCTCATTTGCGATAACAGCGAAGGATTCTAATTCATTGAGTTTGAACTTATCGGCGAAACTAAAAAAGACCCCATCTCTGGAGCCTTGTCCGTTAAAATTCGATTTTAATCTTTTTTGCATCTTCAATCTTGTTATTATCACCACTAAACACGTCGCTGGTGGTTATTTCAATACTATTCAGATCCGATTTTTCAATGATAAAGCCAACATTGCCGTATTTGGTTTCGTTAGGCCCAATTTCTTCGTTAAGCCCATCAAGATACATATCTTTTTCCCAGGTTATTTGCTCGCCTTCGCTTGTTTCAAGGATGGCTGCCGGGGCAAAATTCACTTTTTGATCAGAGGTGTTCTTTATTTCCACAAAAACCTTAACAAAGTCGAATTCCTCGTCATGGGTCAAGGTGTGAAAATAGTCAACCAGACTGTAGTCAGGCTTCAGATGCATCACTTTGGCATCAGTTATTTTCATTTCGATTGGGCCAATATTATAAATTCCATCCACAGTTTTTGCTTTTTTTAAAGTGATTTCACCTTTTTCATCTATGTGAGTCTTCCCTTCTTTCCACAGCTGCCGGTCGTCCGGAACCTGAGGGTTTGGGTCATAATTTTTCACCGATTCGTTTTCTGCCGGAACTTCTGCCTTAACCTCTGCAGGCTGTTCGGGGGCACTTGAGCAGCCGAACAGGACAGTGGATAAGAGCGTAATCACTGTGATTATTTTTATCATGATGATCCCCCTTCAGTTATTGTAAAAAAGTTCCCGCTGCATTCCAAAAGCAGCGGGAGATAAAAATTTATTTATCTTCAATCTTTACTTTAGACTCTAATATCTCAAAGATCAGTTTAGCCTGGTCAGTATTCTCAATTTGCCCTGCAAATCGGTCGCTGGCTGGGCCAAATGCATAAACAGGCACATCTTCGCCAGTATGTCCGCCTGTTGTCCAGCCCGTATGGGAGCGCTGGTTGAAAATTTCTTCAATGGCGTTATCGATGTCTGCTGCCTTTTTCGTTTCAGCAGCTTTTTTAACAGATTGAATTTCTTCTTCTTTTAAATCAAGATCAATATATTCCTTTAGCGTTTCTTCCACACCGGCTCCATTGGCAATTTCCTGAGCCATGAAATCTGGTGTGCGCTTCGCTGCTTTAATTGGCTCGCTGAACCAGTTATAGTTGCCATCTGAACCGATGGAATAGCCGCCAGTTGAATGATCAGCAGTTGCTACCACAAGGGTGTGCTTGTCCTTCTTCGCAAACTCGATCGCTGCTTTGAATGCTTTCTCGAAGTCTTCCATTTCACTCATTGCGCTAACGATGTCATTATCATGGCCAGCCCAGTCTACCTGACTTCCTTCTACCATCAGGAAGAAGCCGTCTTTATCTTTGTTCAAACGCTCGATTGCAGAAGCAGTCATATCCTTCAGTGAAGGTGTGTCTTCTGTGCGGTCAATCATTTTGGGCATGCCGCGTTCTGCAAACAGACCAAGGACTTGTTCATTTTTATCTGCCAATAATTCTTTGCGGTTTGTTACATAGCCGTATCCGTCTTTCTTGAATTCCTCCGCGATGTTTCTGTCTTTGCGGACAAGTAAATCAGTTCCCCCGCCAAGAAGAACATCTACTTTGTGCTTGCCATTGATAAGCTCATCATAATAATCATCGGCAATGGCATTCATATTCTGCCGGCTTTCGTCATGCGACCCGAATGAGGCAGGAGTGGCATGCGTAATTTCTGATGTAGCTACAAGACCAGTCGCTTTTCCTTGCTCTTTCGCTGCTTCCAAAACTGTTTTTACCTCAGAACCGTCATTATCAACAGCAATGGCATTGTTATATGTTTTTATGCCTGCAGACATGGCTGTGGCTGCCGATGCAGAGTCTGTAACATTTTGTTCGGGATCTTCCGGATAAGTCATTTGCTGGCCGACCAAATATTTATCTAACTCAGTACGTTCAACAAATTTTGTGCCGGGATCGTCTTTTAAATAGCGGTATGCAGACGTGTATGATACGCCCATCCCGTCGCCGATAAGGAAAATAACATTTTTGATTTCTCTTTTATCTGATTGTCCTTTAGCTTCTGTTTGCTGTACTGAACCAATAAGTCCGCCAAACGCAACTGCAGAAGCAGCAAGGATTGGAAGTGTCTTTTTTGTGAATTTCTTGAATGTCATTCTATGAACCTCCCTTTTTTAACTTACATGTAGTAGTATAGAACCCTAATGTAAATGAGAGATTAATAGAATGTAAATATGGATTAACACTTATGTAAAGATGCTTTTTTTGCTTCCCCTAAAATTTTTATGTAAAATTCATACAAAGACGATAGTCGAAGGAGAGATTTCAATGAAAGTATTGGCTTTGCTGGGCAGTACCAGAGAAAACGGGAACTCGGAGTATTTGGCAAATAAGATTGTGGAAGGGACTGATCACACCCTGGTAAAATTAGCAGACCTGCATATCGAACCGATTGTGGATAAGAGGCACGCGGAAGGCGGCTTTACAATGGTCGATGACGACTATGAACAAGTAGTGAGGCACATGCTGTCACATGATATTTTCATATTCGCAACCCCTTTATACTGGTATGGCATGAGCGGTCCCATGAAAGATTTCTTTGATCGCTGGTCACAGTACCTAAGGGATGAACGCTTTAATCTGAAAGAAGAGCTGGCAAGGAAGAAAGCCTATGTTGTTATTACAGGCGGCGCCAGCGCGAAAGTAAAAGGACTTCCTCTTGTTCAGCAATTTCAATACATTTTTGATTTTGTCGGGATGGAATTTGCTGACTATATCATCGGGAGCGGGGTAAAGCCGGGAGAAGTGAAAGAAGATTCTTTAGCATTAGCGATGGCCGAACAATGGAATAAGTTATTTTCATAATAAAAAGGCGGACTCAAGGGTCCGCCTTCTTATATATTATGATTCCTGTCTCACTCTGGATTCTTTTTTCAGCTGGTTTTCGCCCTCAGGATCTAAGTATAGTTTCCTGCTTGGCATAGCAACATAAACACGCTCATTTTCAAGAATGTCCATGATCTCAAAATTGATTTCTTCCTTAATTTTCAGGAATTCGCCCCAATTTGTCGTTTTGGTGAAGAAATAAAGGAATATATCGAGCCCATTTTCTTTGTAGTCGTCAAAGGTAACAAGAATGGTTTCCGGATGAATATCCGGATGATTTTTTAAAAGATACTCGATCTGCCCGACGACATTAGCCATTTGATCTTTAGTTGTATCATGGGTAACACGCAGTCTAAAGCTGATCTGTCTTTTTCCCATCTTGCTCCAGTTGGTAATGGATTCATTTGCTAAAGTTGCATTAGGAACAGTAACAAGCGCCTGGGAGAAGGTTCTAACCCTGGTGCTTCGAAAAGAAATGTCTTCAACGGTTCCCTCTACACTTGGTGTCATAATCCACTCACCGATTGTGAACGGCTTTTCAGTAATAATGACGAAGCCGCCTAACAAATTGCCAAGTACGTCCTTAGCAGCAAAAGCAATGGCAACTCCGCCTAACCCGAGTCCTGCCACAAAACCATTCACATCATAGTTAAATTCTTGAGCAACAATGCTGATACTAATAGCCACAATCACGAATCTCAATGCCTTAGAAATGAATGGAATGAGAATATCATCAATTTCCAGATTGTACTTAACCTTTAGGCTTGTGAAAAGGGCTGAAGATGCCGATGCCATATTGTACAAGCCCCATGTGAGCATGATGATGACAGATGCTCTAATAATATCCAGGAACAGTGAATTATGCTGATTCAGATAAGGAAAATAACCAACAGAAAAATAGATTCCTATAATAATGAATAAACACTGAATCGGCTTTTGAAATGAAACAAATACGTGTGAGAAAAAGTCATTTGGGGCTTTTCTGCTAAGCCTTAATAATAGTGTAAATACATATTTGGCAAAAAGCTTCCGGAAAAAGAGAAACAGCAGGAAAATTCCAATTGATATTCCCAAGTCCACTAATATATCTTCTTTCATGTAAGTTTCCCAGAACATATGAATAACCTCCTTGATGCTATTTGTTATCATAACATAATTCTGTAAGACAGGTTATCATACGAAATTCCCTAAAAAACGCATTGGAAAAACCTTTCTTCATCTGAGGAGCACTCCCATTTCAATACCCAGAAAAGCCAAAAGAACACCGCCGCCATAGCTCAATACATTATAAAGAATGAGCTCTTTTTTCCTTTTATCTATGTGAAGCTGTATCGCTTCCAGCTTAAATGTAGAAAAAGTAGTGAAAGCCCCCATAAATCCTGTGCCGAGCAGCATAAAAAGTCCGCCCTTTATTCCTGAACCCACCATGATTCCGAGAAGCAGTGAACCAAATAAGTTAATAATAAGCGTGGCAGCAGGGAAACCCGACACAAACCTTTTACTAATAAACTGACTGACCCAAAGCCGGGAAATCGCTCCAAAGAAACCGCCTATCCCCACCATTAGTACATATAACGTACTCATCCGGCATCTTCTCCTTTCCTGACTTGAAATCCCAAGCGGCTCATCCATAGTCCGCCAAAAATGCTGGCCGCAATATACAAAACGGCCAGAACTGTCTTTCCATTGAGAAAAAGTGCTGCCGTTTCAACACTCAATGTCGAAAAAGTGGTAAAGGATCCAACAAAGCCCGTTCCCAATGCTGTTTTTATATGGGCCGGCAAAGAAAAACGAACCATCAGCCCCGTCGTCAGCCAAGCCAGGAGAAAACTTCCCAGAAGATTAACCGTCAAAGTGGCAAATGGAAAAACGGCACTTTCCTGAAAAAAAAGAACACCCATGCTGTAACGTAATGCGGCACCTAAAAACCCCGCTGCGCCAACCAGTATATATACCATCCGGAACCCTCCATTTTTCTTAGTTTACCCAAAACAAAAAGACTCCTGCCAGTTACCACATAACTGACAGGAGTCATTAGCCAAAAGGCAGTTAAAGGTGAACTCCATCACCTGATAAGACGAATCTTTACTAACACTATAAAACATATTAACAAGGATTAAAAGACAATTATCCTAATTCAGTAAGAATTCCCCTTTTTTATAAACAGCGAAGAAAGCAGCAGACCATATAACAGATGGCCTAGAAGCCAGAAAAATATGGCAGGTAAAGATGTAAGTTCAGGGGTTCGATCAGATAATGCAGTCGTCGGATAAAGCAGAAATCCTATCGAAAAGGTGATGAATAATGTACGGACGATGATTTGGGTCCCGTTCCAGCGGTATTTTTTTATTATAAATAATAAACTGAATGCCACAACAACTGAAATGATCAGATGAAATCCAAATTCGATTAATTCGGGAAAATGGTAGTTTTTTAAAATCGGAAAGTAATCCACATTTAATAGCAATGTGTACACTTTTATACCAGTGGATATCTCAATCATTTTCAGAAATAACCCCAGAAAAGTTCCAGATAGCAGTCCCTTAAAAGTGCCCCGTATCCAAAGTTTCCTCATTTGTTCCTATCCTTCCCATTGATCACAGGATAAAATCAAGCTATTTATGATTTTCCGGGATCTTGCCTTTATTAGGCCCTATCGTGGATTGTTTTATATAGTCCTGTATTTCCTCAATTGTTAACCCCAGCTGTTTGGCTGTCAATATTAGCTCAACCCATTCTTTATCAATTTTCCCCTCACAGGTTTCCATTCCCTTTTCCACTCTCCCGTAAAGATTCTGTTCCCCTCAGAAGTCTTCATTGAGTGCTGCTTTTATTAATCATTCCATATAGGAATAAATGGACAATTTCTTTTGCTAAATCTTCTGGAGTCTTTATCCCTTTAAATAATTTGGTTAATGTCAGGCGTTCAATAATCCCTGTCAGACTCTCTGCGACAGTTCCCATATCAATATCTTCCCTGAAGTATCCTGCCTGCTGCTCTGACAAGAGGTTGGCTTCAATTTGACCAGCAAGTATCTCCTTAAATTCGCCGGCATCCGAAGCCATAAAAAAACCGATGCGGGTCAATTCCTGATTCTCCATAAAAAATGTAAAGATAGCAGTTAGGCCTGAGGTTATTCGTTCAGGCAATGATGACAAATCAACACCTGTTTCCACACGGCTCCTGGACGTAAGCTCTGAAATCCGTCTGCGAAACAGGTCGACAAGCTCTTGGAAAATGGCATCTTTGCTTTCAAAGTAAAGGTAAAACGAAGGCTGTGTCAGACCCGCCCTTTTCACAATATCGCTGATTTTTGTATGAAAATAGCCTTTCTGCGCAAATTCCTCCTCGGCAATTTCAAGAAGCAATGCGCGGCTCTGCTCCCCGCTGGCCCCTATTTTCCGGCCTCTGTGCCCCATAAATAACAGCTCCGTCTGCATTATATTACTCACAAGTATTATCCGCCATCACTATAGGGAAAGTCAACCAATTATCTGAATTTTTTATTAATATATGGAAAGTTTATGTTATAATCAAAAAAGGGAACGTATATTCTTATTTTACACTGGGGGATGGGAAATGGAAAGTTTTGAAGCAGCTTATATTGCAGGAATTATTGACGGTGAAGGAACAATCACTCTAACCAGGATACATGCGAGTGAGCATCGCCGGCCCTGTATAACAATAGCATCTACTGATAAGGAGCTGTTAGTCTATATACATACATTAACAGGCGGGACAATAATTAATAAAAAGAATTACAAGCCGGGTATTCACAAAAATTCTTTCTCTCTGAATATTAAACAAAAGGAACAAGTTATGTTCGTACTAAAACAAGTATCACCTTATTTAAGAGTGGATAAAAAGAGAAATCGGGCTTTATGGATCCTTGATAATTATGAAAGAGTAACTCCGAGAAATGGTAAATATGATGTAGAGAAGTTAAGACAGAAGATTTTACTTTTTTAAGATATTAAATGACTGTGACGTAAACCATAACCTTTCCACGCTTAGAGCCACTTGACTTGACGACACTTTTCAGGCAAATATTCAATTTCCCTTCATTGAACATTTTCAAGCTTCTAATATTTCAAAGGATATCTTCATCGAAATAATCTCCCCTTAATAACTAATTAATTCATTATATAACAATAAATATACGTGTACTATAACAAGAGGTTCAATTAATTCTAGAAATCAGAAAGTTCCATCACCCTAATCTTATAATGTTCTCATTTAAAATAGCGCTTCCCATCAAGTGGAAAGCGCTTTATCAAAATTGCAAAGTAAATTTACTAAGAACATTAGATAATTCAATTAATTTATTGACTCATTCATATTTTTTATATACTTTTTAATATCATATATGCCGCATCTAATATTTCATTTTCTTCATGTGTAGTGGTTGCAAATTCTAATTGATTATTAAGCCACTCTCTCTTTAATTGAAGTACGTTTTTTCGAGAGGTTTCTTCATCAACAAATTCATCTAATGGAAGAATAGATCCCAATTTATGGGCAACTATTCTATTTCTTAAACCATAACTGTACCAATAAAAGGTAGAGTGATCTTTTAAACCATTTTTGATTACTAATGGGAGAACATTTAAACTAAAAGGAAGTACTTCATCTTTAAATAGACTTTCTTCCAATATTGATACCATTAATCCAGCGTAACTTGCAACAGTCTCGATTTGTTTTTTAACTAGAGATATTGTATCTGGAATTGGCTTCCCAGCCGTTCTTGTATACTCCACCATTCCATCTATATGTAAATAGTTTCTTGCTATTTCAGCGAAGCTCCTGCCTTCCATAAACATCCAAGTAATATATGAAAACTCATCCCAATAACTATCCCAATTGTCAGGCTTATTCCATATCGTATCTTTATCAATGATATTACCAACAGTTTGAGCCATTTTATTAATAAATGTGGGCTTTTGAGTAATGTTATTTGGCAGTAATTTTTTAATAAAATAAGGATGTAAGTTTTTCATACACTCAAATAGAAAGTCCTTCCAATTTCTTATATCCCATTCAAGTATTTCTTCTTTTCTATTATTGTGCAATATACTAGATACAATTCTTATGAAAGAATTGGTTGTAAAGAAATCAAAACCAGCTTTCCTTGCTACATCTATTGCCCATTCAGGTGCATTAGCATTTTTTAGGAATTCATTTCTTATACTATTTATATTATTAGTTGCTACAATTAAATCTTCTTCATCTATTATTTGCCCCATAGTTGAAACTGCATAGGTTTTACTAATTATTTTTTTTGTTTTTTCTATTTCTTCTTGCTCATTATTGAAAGTTAACATTGACATAAGGGTAAGTTCTTCTAAGGAGGCTCTATCAGCTTGTATTGAACCATCAATAACATTATATAAAAATTGACCTAAAGGACTTTTCACTCTTATGGATGCATCATTATCCTTTAGTACATCTATGGCCGAAATTGTTGAGATAATATCGTCATTGACCTGCTTATATAAAATTGGTTCGTTAGGGACAATGATACTAAAGCTTTGGTTGGAAAACCCCGCTCTTCCTGCTCTGCCAATTGCATTCAATATAAGAGCCTTTGATCTTCGTCGAGCTTCAGGAGTATTCGCCTCCCTAATATCACCGATTCTCGTACCCGCAACTACAACAGCAATAGAAGGTAAGTTCAGACCCTGAGCTAGAGTACCTGTAGCAAATAAAAGTTGTATTCTTTGATTTACAAATGCACGTTCTACAGCTTCCTTTTCAGTCTCTAACATATATGAAGTGTGAACTCCAACCCCGTTAATTAAAAAATTCTTCACCTCAGAACTAGTGCCTAATTCCTTTTCTGCTAAGAATAATAGGCTTTTTTCTATCTCATTAAGATTATTAGTCTCTTCATGATTAAGATTAATATCCTTTGCTAATGTAAATGGATAATGCCTATTAGTTGGGATAAATACAAGAGTAGGAATCCCATTTTCTGCAAATGATATTCCCAGTGATCTAGAGGTTGTGTTTACCCAACTTGTTGCTCCAACTCCATATCTCCAAGTATTATTATTATCCTTTGTTCTAGACAGCTTATATTTTGCCTTGAAATTTGTATGCAATAGAGAATAGTCATTATAGTCATTTTTCCATACCCCAGAAAGAGAATACAATATTGATAATGCAGGTTCAAAACTCTCATTTTTCCTATGAGCAGGTAATTCGTTAAGTTTATCTCTTGCCGCTTTTAGTTCAATGTTAAAAGTATTATATTCAACTCCAACCGCCCCTCTTAGGGAACGGGTAGGCTTCCATGAAATAGAACTGATTTTCGAATCCTTACTAGTCACATTTTTTAACCAATCTGAAAGATCACTTGGATTATTTAACATAGCAGACATTAATACAAATTTGATATTATTATTAATTGCAATAATTTGTCCAAGAACCAAATCAACCGTTGCTCCCCTAGTTCCTTCTCCTAGTAAGTGACATTCATCAAAAACACATAATGAACAATTATTAAAAATTTCTGGGGAAATCCTTAACGACATTGCACATTTTTCGGGAGTCATTACAGCTACAAACCTATTTGGATTTTCAATTTCATTTAGTAATTCATTTTCTAGTTTTGTATATTCATCACCACCAACAAAGCTTCTAATATCAACTGATCCATAGAACTGAAGATTTTTTTTTAAATCTCTCTTTATTTGGTGGACCAAAGCATTTGTGGGAGCTAAATATAAAACCCATCCATTTGATAAAGATTGTGTAACTGCAAGCTCTGCAATAAAACTCTTACCACTTCCAGTAGGCTGATTTACTATTGTATGTTTATTAGGTCCGGGCAAACATTCGGCAATGAACTCCTTTGCTGATTCCCAAATAAATGGTCTAGAATTTATTTCATGATTACCTTTTACTCTTCCTTTTAGATATGTTATAAAATCCAAAGGGGCGGTTTGAGGTATTGGTGTGTGATGAAATAAAGATCTCTTTGATGTTTCTTTTATCATTACCATGAGAACCTTTGAAAAGTGATACATTTCTGGGTAAAGTGCATATTTATTTTTATACGAACTGTGATTAATTTTTGTGAGTATCTCTAATGAATTCGTTAAACCTTCTTCCATATCACCTGTTAGCCAATCGATATAATATAAAATCGAATCCCCTATGAGTGAATACATTTGAATTTTATTTTCATAAATTAAATTCCTTAAAGATTTTTTGTAAAGCTTATCCTTAAATATCGGTTTATTACGGTTAATAGACCATAAATTGTTTTTTACCAATGAAAGTAGATTATTAATAAACCACTTCTCAATTTGAAATAACTCGTCTCCATTTTCGTTATTCTGTAAGTTATTTAACCCTTTAACTACTTCATTTATTTCGGTCTGAGCATTAGCATCGTAACCGGAAATTAAATATAACAAAGCTGCCTCAGTTCTTGTATATATGAATTCATTTGAAAACATAAGCCCTATGGTTTGTTCTATTTCTTGGCTTAATAATGTTGCAAGTAATGAAAGGGACTCAGCTGCTACAAATGATGCAGATTTTATACTTTCTTCATCATCAATATTATCAAATATCGCACTGCTCTCTAATGTATCACCTAAACGCCTTAACTCATGATATAACTCGTTATATATACTAGAAGATTCCTGTTCAATTTCCTCTTCAATTTTGTCTATCTCTTCTTCACTTAAAATATCAAAATCTATAGTCTTAAATTCATCTTGAACTAAACCTAATTTTATTTTGATAGAGTATATATATGCTTTTGATAATGTCCTTCTACATTCCTCTATATTAAAATCTGGTAGATCGGGTAAGTTGTTGAATAAATGAAAAGAGTAATTATCAAACATCTGAAAACTCCCCTACAAAATTTCTCATTTCATCCGCTAAGCAATCAAAAAAATCATCAAAACCTTCGATTGCTAAAGGTATAATTAATCTTTTTTCAATTGGGACTCTTAATGATCCTAGAGTTTTATTTCTATTTTTAGACCAATCCTTAATAATAGACTTATCATAAATAGGAGTTGTTAAAAAACATTTTTCATTATTCCAAAATCCATGAGTTGCCAATTCTGATAACTCTTTTGGCAAGAAATTTCTTAATATCTGCACTTGTGATCGAATCCGTTTTCCCGTCTTTCTATTGGTATCAACACCATCAAAGAATTTCATAGCATTAGATATTGCCTTATTAGGATTAAGTTTGTAGGCTTTACATTCCCCTATAGTTAAGCCCAGTGTTCCGGATTGATATAAAGCAGTTAGATCTAACCCTTTATCTTTTGGGTCATCATGAACTAATCCTACAGCTAGAATCTCTCCAACAGGATGTATATTATTAACTTTATTTGATATGAACAACAAAAGATGTATCAAAGCTTCAGCTAACCAAGGGTTTCTTTCATCTTCTTTAAAATCCTGATTAAGATTATTAGTTTCTCCTATTGTATCTAATACACTTTCTACTATCTCTTCAATCCCTACTTCTGTATACTCTATTAAATCTGCTCTAACTTGAAGATTAGCCTCTATTGCATTCGCAATTAGCGCAACCATATATACAGCAATACTTCGAATCACCGTGGGTTCATTTTCTATACCTGTAATCATAATTGCATGATGGGATTTTGTCTTTATGATATTAACACTAATTTTCGAGACAACTAATTCAATTTCAGACTCAACCAATTTTTCTAATTGTTCTTGATTCATAACCTTCTCCTAATATAGTTATTAATTATAGAATTTAGTTATTACTATATATGTCCTTATTTATAATTGTACCATTACAGCGTAATTATTGTTAAGATTTGTAAAAATTCGCGAGTATACGTTACACAGTGAGATCAAAGATTAATAATAGTTTTATAATATAGAATGATCACTTAAATCTTGTTCGAAAAATTTAAAATAAAGTTTGATTTAAATTTTGTTTTTACAGCATTTTTCTTTAACTATAGAGGCAGGCTAATTTAAGAAGGAAACGGTCTATCCACCGTCGAATTTAATTAAATAAAAACTAACTCTTTTATAAAAGGTGGGGCATATGGGTAGAATCGGACCAATTATTGAGAAGGGGAAAAAAGTAGGAAAACTAATTATAGAAAACCGCAAAGAAATTACGGCAACAATAACTGCTTTGAGTGCTGGGGGCAAGGTTATAAAGGAAAATATTGATAAGAAGAAAGAAGCAAACAAAATAGAAGAAAAATTACATCATAGGAAAGTACGTTATAATCAATATAAAAAAATACTAATGGAATTGGATAACAAAAACAGAAACGAGCTTTTTCAATATATACTTGAAGTAGAACAATTTATTCAACAGATAAAAAATGAAGAAAATAAGGAACTCGGAGTAAGAAAGCCTATTCATAAAAATAGAATTAAAAATTGGAATGATATTCTTATTCAAATTAAAGATAAAATGGATGCAAAAGATTATCTCGAATTTATTAAAATTTATAACAACCCAAATTATCATAGTGAATATTTTCAAGGTTTTGAGGGTGTTGCTGAGAAATTTAAAAAACTAAATAATCGAGAAAATTATGATGATTTATTGAAATATATTGCAGAAATAACAAATAGAGGGATTGTACAAATCAAAAAGGATTTTTCACTAACCGACTAAAATAATGGCAGTTTGCTCTTTTTTCAGAAAGGTATATCAATTGACCAATTATTTATAAATTTTTTGCAGCAGTTAAGATAAAGAACCATACAAAATACTAAATAAAACCCGTGAGGCTTTTTCAATTAATAGGGGCATTTCTACAAGAAGGATAATGCTTCTTTGATTGAAGTTATTATTGTAATGAACAGGGTAAATTAAAACAAATTGGATCGATCATATATGGAGGGCATTAAATGGCTATCAAGACATTTACTGATGTATTAAAAATATCTCTTTAATATTATTTTTGACAACGCAAACGGTACAAATTGCACAAGAAAAGTTGTTCCTTTGTCACAGAAGAATGATTACTAGTCATGGGAAGAACGGAAATTATAGCGCATAGAGTATTTTGAGGATATTCGAGATGCTTCCTTAGTCCTTGTAAGTGCCAGAATCAGGAAAAATAGACTAGCTTCATACTGCATTAACGAGTAGCTTTAATTCAACAAGAAATAATAAAGCATAAAATTTCCTAAAAAAAATAAAGTATAAAGTTTCCAAACGGAAATTTTATGCTTTACGTCACAATAACAAATAAAAAACCACCAAATATGTATTTGGTGGAGACGGTGGGACGTGCACTTCCATGCTTTCGACATGGCACTGACTATATCTTGAACCTGTCTTTACAGGTCCTTCGGCGTATTATGCGAAATATAAATTTACCTGATGATCAGGCAGGATTCCGCATCCTAGTACTACCACTTCTGTGGCAGCCTATAAGTCGATACACGGCTGTTGGATTGCTCCACATACCGCTCGGCATTGCCTTATCGCCAGTCAGGCGACTTAGGTTTCACCGATAAAGCCGAATTTTCACTTGTGTGTTGCCACACAAGGCGACTAATAATTAATCGAACCCACGTCCAGAAATATCGGCACTTAAGCTTCTACGAGTGTAGTCGATATATTCGCGATTCGCTGATCCTTATGCCTATCGACGGGCGTCCGGCCAGCTAGCCTGGTTGTTCTCTTCCTTCATCCTCAGGCGGTGGAATCCGGCGTAGCCCACTAAGAGTGAGTCCGCTACCCTACCACATGGGCGATGGAGGGGCGAACCGCTAAAGGCCTATTAGGCAGCTAAAGCGAAGTTGTTTTGAGTTTTGCCAGTTATTGGCTTTGACGTTTTAACGAGGCCGATCCCCTCGACTCGCAACCTAAGCTCGAACTATCCCTGTCGAATCCGTAGCGTCCCCATTATAATAGGTCTGCGCCGAATCTTATTCAGCACGCTGACGTTCGGATAAGCTCGAAATAGATGAGCTAAAGTTTGTGTCACTCGCTGTGACAATTACTATTATAGCACACTGAGCAAATTTTTCAATTGTAAGGTTCTGGATTTACATTTTCTGCCTTTCACGGAAAGCACGCTCAACCTCACGCTTGGCTTCTTTCTTTTTCAGATCTTCACGCTTGTCATATTTCTTTTTACCCCTCGCCAGGCCAATTAAAACTTTTGCATAACCATTCTTGAGGTACATTTTTAATGGAACGATCGAGTAGCCGACTTCCTTCGACTCACCAATCAGCTTGCTGATTTCTTTTCTGTGCAGCAGAAGCTTTCTGGTCCTTAGCGGATCGTGATTGTAGCGGTTACCCTGCTCATAAGGACTGACATGCATGCCGAAAAGATAGATTTCATTGTTTTGAATTCTTGCATATGAGTCCTTCAGATTCACCTTTCCCGCTCGGATCGATTTAATCTCCGTCCCCTGCAGAACAATTCCCGCTTCATATGTTTCTTCTATAGCATAGTCATGATAGGCCTTTTTATTTTGCGCAACCATTTTGCCAGTTCCTTTTGGCATGTTGTATCCCCCTTTGCTCCCCTTTCCTGTTATCAGGAAATGCAGCATCCGTTCTCTAGCGGTTCCTCTATTATAGCAAAATTGCGTGCCCCTCTCAACGCGGAGCCCTGCCGGGAAGGAAAGAGAGAGCCTTTAAGGCCCTCCCGCTTTTACCGCTTCTTTTTCTTCCGCTTTGCTTTTGGCGCATTTTCGTAATGCTTTTTCTCTTTTTTCTTTCTTGGGCCGCCTGAACTGTTTCCTTTGCCCTGATCAGACTTCCCTCTGCGCGGCTTTTTCTCGGTGCTGCCTGTCTTGAACACCTTAGGCGCTTCCCGAGTTTCCCGTCTGCGGGTTCCCTTCATGCCGACGATTTCAAAATCAATTGAGCGTTCGTCTTTGTTTACATTAACGACACGGACTGTAATCTCGTCGCCAATGCGGTAGACATTGCCTGTACGCTCCCCGATCATCGCCATCTGGCGCTCGTCATAGCGGTAATAATCGTCTGTCATATAGCTGACATGGATAAGTCCTTCAATCGTGTTTGGAAGCTCGACAAACATGCCAAAGTTTGTAACAGAGCTGATGATTCCATCATATTCCTCGCCGATTTTATCAGCCATATATTCCGCTTTCTTCAATTCATCTGTTTCGCGTTCTGCTTCAACTGCACGGCGCTCCATATTGGAAGAGTGCTCGGCAATATCAGGCAGCTGTACGTTCCACTTTTCCCTTGTCGCCTGATCCAGCTTACCTTCAATTAGGTAGGTACGGATTAGTCTGTGGACAATTAAGTCCGGGTAACGGCGGATCGGTGATGTGAAGTGTGTGTAAAACTCTGTTGATAACCCGAAGTGCCCAAGACTCTCTTCAAAGTATTTCGCCTGCTGCATAGAGCGCAGCATCACTGTGCTGACAACCATTTCTTCCGGTTTTCCCTGAACCTCTTCAATGATTTCCTGAAGGGCCCGCGGGTGAACGGAATTAGCTGTTCCTTTTACGATATAGCCGAAGTTTGTGATAAACTCGAAAAATCTTCTGAGCTTATCTTCCTTCGGATCTTCATGGATACGGTAAATGAACGGTACATCCATCCAATGGAAGTGCTCAGCAACAGTTTCATTGGCTGCGAGCATAAACTCTTCAATCAGGCGCTCTGCAATCGAGCGTTCGCGCAATGCGATTTCTGTCGGGTTGCCCTCTTCATCCACAATGACCTTCGCTTCTTTAAAATCAAAGTCGATGGCTCCGCGATGCATTCTCTTTTTACGCAGGATCAGAGAAAGCTCCTTCATCAGTTCGAACATCGGCACAAGCGATTGGTACCTGTTGATAAGTTCTTCGTCCTGCTCTTCTAAAATCTTATTCACATCTGAATAAGTCATCCGTTCCGTTGTTTTAATCACACTCTGGAAAATCTCGTGATTCACCACTTCTCCATCCGATGTGATTTCCATCTCACAAGAAAGGGTAAGCCGGTCGACTTTCGGATTCAATGAGCAAATGCCATTTGATAAGCGATGCGGTATCATCGGGATGACCCGGTCCACTAAATACACAGAGGTTGCCCGCTCTTCCGCTTCCCTGTCAATCGGGGAATCCTCACGGACATAGTATGTGACATCGGCAATATGAACGCCAAGCTTGTAATTGCCGTTATCCATTTTTTTAACCATTACTGCATCATCAAGATCCTTTGCATCTGCACCGTCTATTGTGACAATAACTTCATTTCTCAAGTCACGGCGGTTTTCAAGTTCACTTGGATCAATCGTATCCGGCGTTTCCTCAGCCTGCTTAAGCACCTCATCCGGGAACTCAAGCGGAAGGCCATGCTTGTGAATAACAGATAGGATATCCACACCCGGGTCATTTTTATGCCCAAGTATGTCGATAACCTCTCCTTCTGCACTCTTTCTGCCTTCTGGATAAGTGGTCAGTTTTACAACGACCTTATGCCCTTCAACCGCACCTTTTGATGCTGCTTTGGGGATAAAAATATCGCTGGCAAACTTTTTATCATCCGGAATAACAAATCCAAAGTGCTTGCTTTCCGTATAGGTTCCGACAATTTGTGTCACACCGCGCTCTAAGATGCGGACAATCGTACCTTCCCGCCTCTGGCCAGAACTCTCAGACGTCACACGGGCCAGAACAATATCGCCATTTAAGGCGTTGTTAGTTTCATTGGGCGGAATAAATATGTCATCCATTCCCTGCTCTTCCGGAATAACAAAGGCAAATCCCTTTGCATGGCCGGAAAGCTTCCCGCGGATAAGATTCATTTTTTCAGGCAGGCCATAGCGATTGCTTCTCGTTCTGACGACAAGCCCTTTTTCCTCCATGACAACAAGCGCCTTAACGAAATCTTTGAAGCCTGTGGAATCCTCAATTCCAAATGCAGCTTCAAGCTCCTGAACCGTCAATGGCTTATAGGCTTCATCCTTCATATAATGAAGCAGCTTATCGATCAGCTGTTGTATATTATTTTCCATATCTTCATCCCTCCTCAGGGAGATTTTCTTTTGTCATTATTCTTCCCAATCAAGCGTTTCTAAAAACTCATAAACATCTTCATGCAGCTGGTCACGCTCTTTATCCAGAGTTATTACGTGCCCGGATTCTTCGTACCACTTGAGCTGCTTTAAGTCATTCTCCACTTCATTGAATATGATGTTGGCACTATCCGTGTTGATCATATGGTCATGTCGTGCCTGTACCACAAATGTCGGAGAGTAAATCATATCCACATGATTGCGCACATCCGCGATCAGCTCCTGGAGTGCCTTTAATGTATTCATCGGTGTTTTCTGGAACTCTTCCATTTCCTGCTCAATTTGGTCTTCCAGCTTTCCTTCAAGTCTTTTATATTCTCTTGCGTAGCTCAGAATTCCTTCATACATGACTTCTTCACTTTTTATGTACATAGGTGCGCACATCGGGACAATACCCTTTACAGGTACAGTGTAACCCAATTTAAGGGAAAATACGCCGCCAAGTGAAAGTCCGGCCACTGCAATTTCTTTATGTCCCTTGTTTTTTAGAAATTCGTACCCTTCCATCACATCTTTCCACCAGTCTTCCGGGCCTGTATGAACAAGCTCTTCGGGCGGAACCCCATGTCCCTTATATTGCGGTGCATGGCAGGTATAGCCCTTAGTTTCGAGAAACCTTGCCATCATTCTGACATCTGCTGTATTTCCGGTAAAACCATGCAGCAGCAGGACTGCTCTTTTTCCATTTCCAAATGTAAACGGTTTTGGTGCAACAACTCTCATTGATAAAACTCCTTTTACCTTATGATTCCTATAATTTTATTAATCAAACGTTTGATTGAATCTGCATTCCTTATTTTTAGCAAACAGCGGGGGAACATGCCAATAAAAAGCTTTCTTAAGCGAAAACTGCCGAAGAAAAATAAAAGCCTGACCTTCTGAAGGCCAGGCGCTGCGTTCATTTATATCGCAAAATAAGAAACTAAAACAGTAAGTACAAAGAATAAGACAGAAAGAACAACCGTGATGCGGTGAAGAACCAGATCAATACCGCGTGCTTTTTGTTTTCCAAAAAGCTGCTCAGCTCCCCCTGAAATGGCACCGGAAAGACCTGCGCTTTTACCAGACTGAAGGAGTACAACTACAATAAGGCCAATCGAAACAATGACTAAAAGGGTAATCAATAATGTATGCATGAAGCCACCTCCTGAAAACGTACAATCACATTATTCTTAATTTATCACATATTGGTTGTATAAACAATAAGATTTTGGCAGGACCTGTTAGCTGGAAGGACTTTTATAGCAGTTGAGAGAATTTGTATTGTGAAAGGACTGATGCCTGTGATAGTAAAAGAACGAAAGGTTCCTGATTTTATAAGAAGTATGGAGGTACTGTTGAGAAGGCTGCCAGGAACGCATTCGAAAAGAGCATTAATTGAAAATGATCTAATCAAGCGGAGAGCTGGTTTTCGTGGAGAAGAAGCTGTAGATTATTTCTTAAAAGATTTAGCCGGGTTCATAATCCTGAAGGATATTCGGCTTTCCAACGAATACGGCGGCTTCTATCAAATCGATGTGCTACTACTATGTTCAAACTTCCTTATTATCCTCGAAATTAAGAACATCTCCGGCACTATTTATTTTGACCCCACATTTAATCAGCTGATTCAGAGCAAGCATGAGAATGAAAGAGGGTTTCTTGATCCATTGATACAAGCTGAAAGACAGCAAAAGGAACTTGCAAAATTGTTGGCTGATAGAAAGATTCGCACACCGATTGAGTACCTTGTTGTAATCAGCAATCCTTCTACTGTTATCAAGACTTCCTCTTATCACAAAATGGCCTTAGAAAAGGTGCTGCATGCGAGCCATTTGAGAGAAAGGATAGAAAAGCTAAAAGTGAAATATCCAAAAGAGAAATTAACATACAGAGAGATCAGAAAGTTAAGCAGAGCTATTATTAAAGAACACACTCCTGCTAATTACAATGTTCTGAAATACTATGACATTGATATAAAAGAGATTATCACCGGGATTCAATGTTCTGCCTGCAGCAAATTTTCAATGAAAAGGATGCGAGGCACCTGGAAATGCGGCAGTTGCCATTCTGCTGATAAGGAAGCACATATTAGAACCCTCCATGATTACCTTCTTTTAATCAGTTCCTCCATAACGAATCAGCAATTTCGGGAATTCACCCATCTATCCTCCTCAAATATTGCGAAAAAGCTGCTTACTGGGATGAAACTTCCCTATTCAGGTTCATTTAAGGACAGAACCTATCAATTGTCTGCCGATTTTTTTGAATGACTTCATTTTACCGGCCGAAAATGATTGTTTACCGGCCAATATTTAATATTTACCGGCCAAAACTGGAAAAATACCGGCCAAACTGCCCCATTTACCGGCCAAGCCAAAAAGGCCATCAAAAAACAGCCGCCCCACCCGGGACGGCTGCACAAGCAAGATTACTTGCTCAAGTTATAGAAAGATTTTAAGCCATCGTATACAGCTAAATCGCCAAGCTCGTCTTCGATGCGAAGAAGCTGGTTGTATTTTGCGATACGGTCTGTACGGGACATTGAACCAGTTTTGATCTGGCCAGCGTTTGTTGCAACAGCGATGTCAGCGATTGTCGCATCTTCTGTTTCACCGGAACGGTGGGAAACAACTGCAGTGTAGCCGGCACGCTTCGCCATTTCGATTGCTTCGAAAGTTTCTGTTAATGTACCGATTTGGTTTACTTTGATCAGGATTGAGTTGCCTACGCCCTGCTCAATTCCTTGAGCAAGCTTCTTCGTGTTTGTAACGAACAAGTCGTCACCAACAAGCTGAACTTTTCCGCCGATGCGGTCAGTTAATAGCTTATGGCCTTCCCAGTCGTTTTCGTCAAGACCATCTTCAATTGAGATGATTGGGAACTCGTTTACAAGCTCTTCGTAGAAGTTAACCATATCTTCTGAAGATAAACCAGTGCGGCCTTCGCCTGCAAGATCGTATTTGCCAGTTTCTTTGTTATAGAACTCAGAAGAAGCAACGTCCATTGCAAGGTAGATGTCTTTGCCAGCTTCGTAGCCAGCGTTAGAGATCGCTTCGATGATAACTTCAAGAGCTTCACGGTTAGAACCAAGGTTTGGAGCGAATCCGCCTTCGTCACCTACAGCAGTGTTAAGACCTTTGCCAGATAAAACTTTTTTCAATGAATGGAATACTTCAGCACCCATGCGGATGGCTTCCTTGAAAGTAGGCGCTCCTACAGGCATGATCATGAATTCCTGGAAGTCCACGTTATTGTCAGCATGAGATCCGCCGTTGATGATGTTCATCATTGGTGTTGGAAGCTGCTTCGCGTTGAAGCCTCCAAGGTAACGGTATAAAGGTAGTCCTACAGACTCAGCAGCTGCATGTGCACAAGCCATGGATACGCCAAGGATTGCGTTAGCGCCAAGCTTTCCTTTGTTTTCCGTTCCATCTAACGCGATCATTGTGCGGTCGATGCCAACCTGGTCTGTTACGTCCAAGCCGATTACAGCTTCTGCAATCAGGTTGTTCACGTTGTCTACCGCTTTTTGAACACCTTTTCCAAGGTAGCGGGACTTGTCGCCGTCACGAAGTTCTACTGCTTCGTGCTCACCAGTTGATGCTCCAGAAGGAACAATCGCGCGTCCAAAGAATCCTGATTCTGTTAAAACTTCAACTTCAACTGTCGGGTTACCGCGGGAATCCAATACTTCACGTGCATATACTTGTTCGATAAATGGCATAGTAAATCTCTCCTTTTTTATAAAAAATCGCTTTCGACAAAATTCGGGTGGTGCCTGTCACCAGTTATTTTTTCAGTAATGAGGTTCCTGTCATTTCGGCCGGTTTTTCCAGTCCAAGCAGGTCCAGAACAGTTGGAGCAAGGTCTCCTAATATACCGTCTGTACGGAGTTCTGCGCCGTCCTGTGTGACGATGACTGGAACCGGGTTTGTTGTGTGGGCAGTCATCGGACTGCCTTCTAACGTAACAACCTCATCGGCATTTCCGTGGTCAGCTGTGATGATCGCTTTTCCGCCTTTTGAAATAATCAGGTCAACAATTTTGCCAAGGCATTCGTCAACCGTTTCAACCGCCTTGATTGTTGGCTCAAGCATGCCTGAGTGCCCCACCATGTCCGGGTTGGCAAAGTTCAGGATGATCGCATCGAAATTGTCAGCTTCTACTTCCTTCAGCAACGCGTCCGTCACTTCATAAGCACTCATTTCAGGCTTAAGGTCATAGGTAGCTACTTTAGGTGAGTTGATCAGGATCCGTTCTTCACCAGGGAACTTCTCTTCACGCCCGCCGCTCATAAAGAACGTTACGTGAGGGTATTTCTCTGTTTCAGCAATGCGGAGCTGTGTTTTTCCGTTTTGCGCTAAAACCTCACCCAGGGTATTATCAAGGTTCGTCGGTTTAAACGCAACATATCCATCAACCGTTTCACTGAAGTGGGTCAAACAAACGAAGAACAAGTTCTCAGGATGTCCTGGCCCTCTGTCAAAGGAACGGAAGTCTTTGTTTGTAAACGTGTTTGAAATCTGAATTGCCCGGTCCGGACGGAAGTTATAAAAAATAACTGCATCATCCTTCTTAATCGTTGCAACCGGCTTCCCATCTTCTGCAGTAATGACAGATGGAATGACGAACTCATCAAAGATACCATTCTTATAGTTATCTTCAACTAAATCCAAAGGGTTGTTATATGCAGGGCCATCGCCATACACCATGGAACGGTAAGACTTTTCAACACGCTCCCAGCGTTTGTCGCGGTCCATGGAATAATAACGGCCGGAAATCGTCGCAAATTCTCCGACTCCGTATTCTTTCATTTTTTCCTGCGCTTCTTTAATATAGCCTGCTGCGGTTTGCGGGCCAACATCACGTCCATCCAGGAATCCATGAACATAGACATTCTTCACGCCTTCCTCAGCAGCCATGCGAAGCAGCGCAAATAAGTGCTGAATATGGCTGTGAACTCCCCCATCTGAGAGAAGTCCCATCAGATGAAGATCTGTGCCATTTTTTTTTACATGGTCAATCGCAGAACGGAACGTATCGTTTTTCTCAAACTGCCCCTCACGAATAGCCACATTCACTCTTGTCAGGCTCTGATAAACAATCCGGCCTGCGCCGATGTTTAAGTGTCCTACTTCCGAGTTTCCCATTTGCCCTTCCGGAAGACCTACTGCTTCGCCGCTTGCTGTCAGCGTTGCGTTAGGGTAGGTATTCCAGTAGCGTTCGAAGTTTGGCTTCTTTGCCTGGGCAACGGCGTTTCCCATCCGCTCCCCACGCAATGCGAAACCATCTAAGATGATTAATGCAACTGGAGATTTACTCATTCTTGCCTGCCTCCAATAATTGAAGAAAGTCCGTAGGCTGTAAGCTGGCACCGCCAACAAGAGCTCCATCAATATCAGGCTGGCTCATATATTCTTTAATGTTTGCAGGCTTTACGCTGCCGCCGTACTGAATGCGGACTGCATCTGCCGCAGCCTGTGAAAATTGCTTTGCAACAACAGAGCGGATATGTGCACATACCTCATTTGCATCCGCAGATGTTGAAGATTTGCCTGTTCCGATTGCCCAGATTGGCTCATACGCAATAACAGTCTGCTTTACCTGCTCTTCAGTTAAACCATTTAGGGCCTTCTCAACCTGTAAGCCCACAAGATCCATTGTCTCGCCGTTTTCCCGCTGTTCTAAGGATTCACCGACACAAACGATTGGAGTTAAATTATATTTGAAAGCAGCCAATGTCTTTTTATTAACAGACTCGTCTGTCTCATTGAACATCTCACGGCGTTCTGAATGACCGAGGATTACGTATTTCACCCCAAGATCTTCAAGTGCCACCGGGCTGATTTCACCGGTAAAAGCGCCATTTTCTTCAAAGTGCATGTTCTGTGCGCCGATTTCAACATCTGAATCCTTTGAGTTTTCAACCAGGCGCTCCAGGAATAGCGCAGGTGCACATACAACTGTATCTACCTGCTCTTTCCCAGGCACTAAGCCGTTGATTTCTTCAAGAAAGACTTTCGCTTCCGGAAGTGTTTTATGCATTTTCCAGTTTCCTGCGATAATTGGTTTACGCATGTTGCACGTCCTTTCATGCATTATATTAGTGTCATACATTCGACAAAATTCGGGTGGTGCCTGCCACCAAAATTATTTTTCGTTTAAAGCAACTACGCCAGGCAATGCTTTTCCTTCCATAAACTCAAGGGAAGCGCCGCCGCCTGTTGAGATATGGCTCATGCGGTCAGCAAGGTGGAATTTTTCAACTGCAGCTGCAGAATCTCCGCCGCCAATGACTGAATATGTATCGTTTGCTTCTGCTAAAGCCTCAGCCACTGCTCTTGTGCCGCCTGCAAATTTATTCAATTCGAAGACACCCATTGGTCCGTTCCAGATGACAAGCTTTGAATTTTGGATTACATCACTGTAGATATCGCGCGTTTTAGGTCCGATATCAAGTGCTTCCCAGTCAGAAGGGATTTCTTCGATTGCTACTGTTTTAATATTGGCTTCTTCAGAAAAATCGTCTGCTACCACGACATCAACTGGCATGTAGAAGTTTACGCCCTTTTCTTTCGCTTTTTTCATAAACGACTTTGCAAGATCAATTTTATCTTCTTCCAGAAGTGATTTTCCTACTTCATGGCCGTTTGCTTTTACAAATGTATACGCCAGCCCTCCGCCAATGATCAGGTTGTCTACCTTTTCAAGAAGGTTTTCAATTACACCAATCTTATCTTTCACCTTTGCACCGCCGATAATAGCTGTAAATGGGCGTTCAGGATTTGAAAGAGCTTTTCCAAGTACATCAAGTTCTTTTTCCATTAAGAGTCCTGATACGGCAGGAAGATGCTGAGCAATCCCTTCCGTTGAAGCATGGGCACGGTGTGCTGCTCCGAATGCATCATTTACATAAACATCTGCAAGCTCTGCAAATGCCTTTGCTAGCTCAGGATCATTCTTTTCCTCGCCTGAATAGAAACGCACGTTTTCAAGAAGCAGAACATCTCCTTCACTTAACGTGTCAACCATAGCTTTTACAGAATCACCATATGCTTCATCCGCCTTCTTCACCTCTTTGCCAAGAAGCTCGGACAAACGCTTTGCTACTGGTGTTAAACGCAATTCTTCAACAAAGGAACCCTTCGGACGGCCCAAATGGCTGGCTAAAATCACTTTTGCACCCTGGTTCATCAAGTATTCAATCGTTGGAAGAGCTGCTTTGATGCGAGTTTCATCTGTTACTTGTCCCTCTTTCATCGGAACGTTGAAATCAACCCGGCAGAAAACACGCTTACCTTTTAACTCCACATCTTTAACGCTTTTTTTGTTCATAGCAAAAGGACCTCCTTACCAGGAAAAGCGGGAGCACCTTGCCTGACGGCTCATAGACTCAAGCCTCCAGGTTCCGGAGCTAAGCACCATCCCAGTTAAATAGTTTTACTTAAAACAAAAGGGAGAGGGAATGTTTCCCTGCTCCCCTTTTTCCCTTATCCATTATAGACGCTAGCGAATTGAATATCCAACAAGATGAGGAGTTTTTTCAGAGAAAAAATTCAGCTTGTGAATGCTTCGCAAAACGAATATTTTTGATTAAAGTCCCTTTTGAGCGATGTAGTCAACAAGGTCAACTACACGGTTAGAGTAACCAGTTTCGTTGTCATACCAAGAGATTACTTTTACCATGTTGCCTTCCATAACCATTGTAGAAAGTGCATCGATTGTAGAAGATGCAGGGTTTCCGTTGTAGTCGCCAGATACTAATGGCTCTTCGCTGTATGCAAGAATGCCTTTCAGGTCGCCTTCTGCAGCAGCTTTTAGAGCATTGTTCACTTCTTCAGCAGTTACGTCTTTGTCAAGCTCAGCAACAAGGTCAACAAGAGAAACATTTGGAGTTGGAACACGCATAGCTCCACCGTTCAATTTGCCTTTTAGTTCAGGCAATACTAGTGATACTGCTTTTGCAGCTCCAGTAGTTGTAGGAATGATGTTCTCTGCTGCTGCACGTGCACGGCGGTAGTCCTTGTGCGGCAAGTCAAGGATTTGCTGGTCATTTGTGTATGAGTGAACAGTTGTCATCATACCGCGCTTGATGCCGAAGCTGTCGTTCAATACTTTTGCAAATGGAGCCAAGCAGTTTGTTGTACAAGAAGCGTTAGAGATCACATGGTGGTTTGCAGCATCATATTTCTCATGGTTAACACCCATAACAACTGTGATATCTTCGTCAGAGGCAGGAGCTGAGATGATTACTTTTTTAGCACCAGCTTCAAGATGTTTCGCAGCGTCAGCACGCTTTGTGAAACGTCCAGTAGATTCTACTACTACTTCTACGCCAAGATCTCCCCATCCTAATTGAGCAGGATCGCGCTCAGCAATAACTTTTACTTTATGGCCGCCAACAACAAGGTAGTCGCCGTCAACAGTTACTTCTTCATTTAGAGTTCCGTGTACGGAATCATATTTTAAAAGGTGTGCAAGCATGTTTGCATCTGTAAGGTCATTTACTGCTACAACCTCTACGTTAGGGTTTTTAAGAGCTGCACGGAAAACAACGCGCCCGATTCTTCCAAATCCGTTAATACCAACTTTAACTGCCATGAATATTTCCTCCTTGAAAAGGTAGATTTTATATTTGAAAAGGGATTACCCTTTTATCAACTGTTTTGCTGCACCTTCGTCTGTCACTAGTATGGTAGAGGATGGTGCCCGTTTCATATATGCAGCGATGGCCTTAGCCTTTGTGGAGCCGCCTGCCACTGCAATAACATGTTCAATTTGTGATAGGTCATCCAGCTGAAGGCCGATGGTCTGAACCTTATGTACAACCTCTCCGCCTTCGTTGAAGTAATAGCCAAATGATTCACCGACTGCTTTGGCTTGCTTGATTTTAACTAAATCTTTTTCACTGGTTTTGCGGCGTTCCGCCATTGTTATAGCGTCCCCAATCCCGTGCAAAACCATGCTTGCCGATTTGATCTGGGTGATTACTTCTTTAATATTGGGTTCTTTAATAATGCTTTCATACATCTCCCTGCTTACCTGGTCCGGCACATACAGGACACGGTGCCTGGAATCAGTATGATCAGCCATTTTCGCACATATGGTGTTAGCCTGGTTTTTAACATCTTCTCCTATACCGCCACGTGCCGGCACAAACAGCCAATCGCGGTCAGCAAGATCAGGAGTAAGCATCTCCGCTACGGCTGCCATTGTGGATCCGCCGGTAACTGCGATGATATTTTTTCCTTTGAGCCTTGATTTCATACACATTGCTGTGGCTCTGCCAAGCTCCTGCTTCACCCATGGAGATTCATCGCTGTTTCCGGAAACAATGATCGCCTGGCGAATGCCAAGCTTTCGGGATAATTGCTGCTCCATTACGGCTATACCCGAAATATCCCTCATTATGCCTTCAAGAGCTTCGAGTAATTCTTTGCCATCGGAAGAAAGACTCATGCCTGTACTAGAAATACGGATCAGGTTCTGGTCTTTTAAGAATTCAACCTCACTTCTCAGCACTCTTTCCGTCAAGCCCAAACTAACTGCAAGGCTTCTTCTTCCAACCGGCTCCATCAGCCCTATGTAATGAAGAATCCCATAGCGCTTCTGCATAACCGCAAGCATATCAGGCAATAATCTTTTTTGAATATCTATTAGTGAGTACATCCGGAAAGCTCCTTCATCATATGTGGTCATTTTTTGTCCCGCATAGACATATTATGTCCCACTTACCGTAAAAAAAATCACCCTTGCTTCTCCTCAATAATAGCAAGAGTGAGTATTGAAATCAACAGATAAAACTCAGTTTTTTTCTGTAAGCGCTTCACCTACTGTAATGGGGTCAATATGCCCGAACTGCACTTCATGCCCATCAATTTCAACAACCGGAATCATGAGTCCGTACCTCTCAGTCAGTTCATCGCTCTCATCAATATCTTTTTCAATTAAATTAAATTCATATTCTTTCTTTAATTCCACTAACACACTTTTAGCTTTATCACACAGCGGGCATCTGCTGCGTGTATAAAACACTAGCTCTGGCTGTTTCAATCAGCAAATCTCCTTTGTCAGTCATACCTTTTCCGTTTGGATGATGACGGGATGCCAAGCTGATCCCGATATTTTGCAATCGTCCTTCTGCTGACAACCATCCCCTCATTTTCCTTAAGCAGCTTCACAAGCTCCTGATCGGATAAAGGCTTTTGTTTATTTTCTTTTTCTATCATTTTACTAATAATCGTCTTAACCTGCTGTGATGACGTATTCTCTTCAGAAGTCGTTTTGATCGTGCTGGAGAAGAACGATCTCAGTTCATACGTGCCAAATGGTGTTTGCGCATATTTTTCCCGGACAGCCCTGCTCACTGTTGATTCATGAATGTCGAGTTCATCTGATATTTCCTTCATCGTCATCGGCTTCAGATGTGCAGGCCCTTTTATGAAAAAGTCCTGCTGCTTTTCAACGATTTTAAGAGTCACATTTGCTAGAGTCTCTTTCCTTTGCTCGATGCTTCTTATAATCCATTGATAATCCTGCTGCTTTTCCTGCAGGAAGCGGCTGACATTTCGATCACCACTAGCCGAGAACTTTTTATAATAAGGTTCATTAAAACTGATTTTTGGAAGCACTTCATCAAACACACTTACGGAAAAAGAGCTGCCATCCCACTGAATAATCACGTCCGGTGTTATATAAGCGGATTTTTCATTCTGGAAAGATGAAGCCGGCCTTGGATTCAAGGTCTGCACAAGGTCGAATACTGCCTGTATGTCCTTGAGCTCCACACCGAGATTTTTTGCGATTTCTTTCCATTTCTTCTCAGCAAAAAGGGTAAAGTATTCATCTATAATGATTTCAGCCAGTTCATTTTCTTCCGGCAATCTCTTAATCTGCAGGGAAAGGCACTCCTGAAGATTCCTTGCGCCAACGCCTGCAGGCTCGAGATCCTGCAGCTCTTCAAGCATCTGCTCGGCTTTCTCAAGGGGCATCTTAAGAGCATCGGCTGACGCCTTTAGATCCGCGCGGAAGTAACCGTTTTCATCAAGACTGTCAATAAGATGCTCAATCACTTTTTGTTCATCCCTGTTTAATTTCAAATGAAGCTGCGATTTCAAGTATTCACCAAGCAGCATTGTTTTTCCGCAGCCAATCTGCTCGATCCAATTTATTTTATCTTTTTCGGCTTTTATCCTTGTCGGTTTGACACGGTCATAACGGGGATCCATCGTCTGGACATGACCGGACTCTACTTTTAAAAGGGGATTTTCAAGCGCCTTGCTTTCCAGGAAAGCAGAAAGCTCCTGTGTGCTGTATTGCAGAAGGGCAATCGCCTGCGTCAGCTCCTGTGTCATTGTTAATTTCATTGTCTGCTGCTGCCATAACCCAGCTTTCAAATTCATCGTACATTCCCCCTGTCCCCATTTTACAATATTCACGGCAAATGTTGTATGGAAATATCCTGGCAATCGCCAATCGCACCGGCATTCTTTCTGAATACTTCACAATATGCATGGCAGAGGGAAGAATATTCATTTTTCATGGTGAAACCTGCGGATTTACTAGGATTTTTTTAACTTCAGGCTTAAATTTAGGAAGTTTTTCAGATTTTATTTGCGAACAGAGGAATTTTATTTGCGGATAAGGCCCATTTACTTTCGGATAAATTTTTTTATGTACGTATAGGCTGGATTTATTTGCGGATAGCATAAAAAGTAAAAACTCCCTGTCCATATCAGACAAGGAGTTTTGGCAGCGCCCTCGGCAGGAATCGAACCCACATCTTAAGAACCGGAATCTCACGTGCTATCCGTTGCACCACGAGGGCATAGATCAAATTAATTAGCTGACCAAGCGCTCAGCCGCTACGATAACTAATTATATGCTATGTTTATTCACTTTGCAAGCCTCCTTTTAGTTTTAAAAATCGAAACAATGGGTATCATGGAATGAGATAGCTCAGCATAGAAAAAAGTGTCGAACGAATCAGGGGCTATTTCCATGCGATTCGTTTGACCTTAATTGACCATCAGTGTATCATGATAATACATAGGAGTTAAAAAATTTTCTTTACTTGGAAGAACATGCTTGTTCATCATGTATGTTGACCTTATCTTGAAGGAGGAATTGGAAAATGAACTTAATCCCTACAGTTATTGAACAAACAAATCGCGGGGAGCGCGCTTATGATATTTATTCCCGCCTTTTAAAAGACCGCATCATTATGCTCGGAAGCGCAATTGATGATAATGTGGCAAACTCCATTGTTGCCCAGCTGTTATTCCTTGAAGCAGAAAACCCTGAAAAGGACATTTCCATTTACATTAATAGCCCGGGCGGAAGCATTACAGCTGGTATGGCTATTTATGATACGATGCAATTCATCAAGCCAAAGGTGCAAACCATTTGTATCGGTATGGCTGCATCCATGGGTGCATTCCTTCTTGCAGCAGGTGAAAAAGGAAAGCGTTTTGCTCTTCCAAACGCTGAGGTTATGATTCACCAGCCACTTGGCGGTGCACAGGGACAGGCGACTGAAATTGAAATCGCTGCAAAGCGCATTCTTTTCCTACGCGAAAAATTAAACACGATCCTTTCAGAGCGTACTGGACAGCCGCTTGAAGTGATTGCAAAAGACACAGACCGCGATAACTTTATGACAGCTGAACGAGCTCTTGAATACGGTTTGGTTGACCAAATTATTTCCAGAAACTCTCTAGATGAGAAGAAGGATAATTAAAAGACATAAAAAACAACTCGCATCTTCCCGATGCGAGTTGTTTTAGTTTTCCTTCTGAATATAATTTGCCAGCGCTTCGAGAGCTTCGTTTTCGTCGTTCCCCTCAGCCTTCAGGGTAATGACTGATCCTGAGCTTACGGCCAGGCTCATTAGCCCCATAATGCTTTTCGCATTTACCTTCTTTCCATCCTTCTCCAGGAAAATATCCGATGAGAACCGATTGGCCTCTTGTACAAACAATGCTGCCGGACGGGCCTGCAATCCTGTCTTCAGCTTAACTTCTACCTGTTTTTCTGCCATTGTATATCTCCTCCCTGCTGATGCCTCTGTCAGCGAGCATCTATGGTGCTCCTGCTCTGAGTTTCTCAGCGATTTCATCTATTTTTCTTAATCGGTGATTAATGCCTGATTTGCTGATATTTCCGCCTGAGACCATTTCCCCAAGCTCCTTTAAGGTGACATCCTGGTATGCTACACGCAATTCAGCTATTTCCCTCAGTTTGTCAGGCAGAACCTGAAGCCCGACAGTCTGGTCAATAAACCGGATATTCTCCACTTGACGCAAGGCCGCCCCGATTGTTTTGTTTAAGTTCGCTGTTTCACAATTCACGAGTCTATTGACCGAGTTTCTCATATCACGAACAATCCGGATGTCTTCAAATCGGAGCAGGGATGCATGTGCCCCGATAATATTCAGGAACTCCGTTATTTTTTCGGCTTCCTTTAAGTACGTGATATAGCCTTTTTTCCGTTCAAGCGTTTTGCTGTTCAGCCCGAACGTATTCATCAGTTCACAAAGGGAGTCGTTATGCTCCTTGTAAAGTGAAGCGATCTCGAGATGATAGGAAGAGGTTTCCGGATTATTAACCGATCCCCCGGCAAGGAATGCACCGCGCAGATAAGAACGCTTACAGCATTTCTTTTTTATGAGCTCTTTGGAGATATCGTGTGTAAATACGAATCCCTCACTTAAAATTTTCAGGTCATCAAGAATCATGCTGGCCTGTTCCGACAGCCTGACAATATATACATTGTTCTTCTTCAGCCGCATTTTTTTCCGGACCAGCAGCTCGACCTGAACGCTGTAATTCCTTTTAATCAGTGTGTAAATCCTTCTTGCAATGGCTGCATTCTCCGTCTGAATATCTACGATCAATTTCCGGCTGGAAAAAGAAAGTGAACCATTCATCCGGATCAAGGCGGACAATTCCGCTTTGCCGCAGCAGTCTTTTAATTCCAGGTTCGTCAATTCTTTTTTCGTTTCCGAAGCGAAAGACATCCCTTCACCCCCTATCCGTAAAAGTGCTAAGCCAGAGACATATAAAAAGATATTCTTCGCTGAGCAAACGTATGCACAGTTTATTTTTTTACTGTCAAAAGCCCTTTTACATCTTTATATTACGCGTTAAAACGCCTATTGGTTTCATGTAAAATTAAATTATAAAGCATTTGGGCAACTTCTTTTGTATCATGGCGAATGATCCCGCCTTCGTGGCTGACAATTTCACCGTGCATAATATCAAGGCCCAATTCCGCAAGAGCACCTGTATCATACACAACAGGCCTTGCCATTTCCTCGCTGTACCGCTCCTGAATATGGGCAGGGATTTCTTCATTATTTACCAGGATGGTATTGATAAAAGCACAGCTCATATGATCATACAGTGCTTTTACATGATCGCTTGCTGTATAATCGAGCGTCTCGCCTGCCTGTGTCATTAAATTGCATATATACACCTTTTTGGCTTTCGAATGACAGACTTCCCTTCCCAGCTTAGGAACAAGCAGATTCGGAAGAATACTGGTATATAAACTTCCAGGTCCAATAATGATCATATCAGCCTGTCTGATTGCCTGCAGTGATTCAGGCAGGGCTTTAATATTTTTAGGAGTTAAAAACACCCGCTTAATTTTTTTGCCGGAATAAGGAATCTTTGATTCTCCCGATACGATGGTCCCGTCTTCCATTTCAGCATGAAGGACCACACTCTGGTTTGCAGCCGGCAGCACCTTTCCCCTTACATTCAACACCTTGCTCATTTCCTGAATCGCATGAACAAAGTTTCCTGTAATCGAGGTCATTGCCGCGAGAATTAAATTGCCAAGCGAGTGCCCGGACAATTCATTTGATGTCGCAAAGCGGTGCTGGAACATCTCCTCAATGAGCGGCTCTACGTCTGAAAGAGCAGCCAGCACATTGCGGATGTCTCCGGGCGGCGGGATATGAAGGTCATTGCGCAATCTTCCTGAGCTGCCGCCATCATCGGCTACTGTCACAATGGCAGTAATATCAACTGGGTACTGCTTCAGTCCCCTTAAGAGGACAGGCAGCCCCGTTCCTCCGCCGATGATGACGATTCTTGGCTGTCGGTTCATTTGATGTTTTCCTTTCTCCTGTCGATGTCACGGTGGGTAATTGCCGTATTGTAATCCTTGCTGAAGTAGTCTGCAATATATTCCGTCAGCGCTACCGAACGGTGCTGGCCTCCCGTACATCCAATTGCCACCACCAATTGAGCCTTCCCTTCCCGCTTATAATGCGGAAGCATAAAGCTCAGCAGCTCCGTAACCTTCTCAAGAAATTTACTGGTTTCAGTCCATTTCAGCACATAGCCTGATACCTCTTCATCTAATCCTGTCTTCGGCCTCATATGCTCAATATAATGGGGATTCGGAAGGAACCGGACATCGAAAACCAGGTCGGCATCAATGGGAATGCCATGCTTAAAGCCAAAAGACATGACGTTAACCGTAAATATGGTTTTTTTATTCAATGAGAATTCCGTAAGAATTTTCTCGCGCAATTCCCTCGGTTTCATTTGTGACGTATTATAAATCAGCCGGGCCCTGCCTTTTAGTTCCTCGAGCAGCTCCCGCTCAAGCTTGATGCCTTCAAGAGGCAATCCTGATGGTGCAAGGGGATGGAATCGTCTTGTTTCTTTATATCTTCTGACGAGTGTCGAATCATCCGCATCAAGATATAAAATCTGCGGAGAGACCCAGGATGTCTCCGACAATTCATCGAGCGCTTTAAACAGGTGATCAAAAAACTCTCGGCCGCGCAAATCCATCACCAATGCCACCTTATTCATCTTATTCCCGGATTCCTTCATAAGTTCAAGGAATTTAGGAAGCAGCGTCGGCGGCAAATTGTCTACACAGAAGAAGCCAAGATCTTCAAAGCTTTGGATAGCTACTGTTTTCCCTGCCCCTGACATACCCGTAATAATCACCATTTGAGTATCATTAACTGCACCCGTACTCATTTTTATTTCCCCCTGTATCTGTCAAATTCAGCTTGGATCCAGCCTGTAACTAAGCAATTCAAAATCCGGCGTATACGTAAATGTTCCATAAATCATTCCCTGGCCATGAATCATATACTCCAAAATATGCGAATCACCGGCAGCCATCGGCAAATTCTTTATCTCTGAAAACGGATGCCAGCGAAGCTTGCCTTCCTCTGATTCATCCAGGTTCAGCCCATCAGAAGCTGTAGCCAGAAAAGTAAACATCATCCACTCCTGTACAACCTTTTCGCCATCCTTCATGATGAACGTAAAAATGCCCTTAATATTCGGATTGCGCAGATAGATGCCTGTTTCCTCTCTGAACTCACGGATGCAGGAGTCCCTCACTGATTCACCCGGCTCCATCTTTCCGCCCGGGGCCACCCACCAGCCTCTTCTAGGCTTTTGTAAAAGCAATACTTTATCGTCTTTCAGTAACACACAGTTCGTGACTCGCTGCAACACATTTCACCTCTAATTTCCAAAATCATACCGCTGCCGCCTTTTTCGTGTAATCGCTTTAAAGTAAAGGCTGGCTAACGTACTTTTCTTATTCATTTCATTATACTATTTTTGTCTTAGAGCCACAATGAATACAGATTTCTAAAAAACTTCTTCAAAACATACTGTATTTACGCAAAAAAAGAGCACAGGCATGGGCCTGTGCTTTAAAAAGGATTATATCTTTAAAAGGGGGTCAATTTCTATTCCTATACTACCCGAATTTTATTTCATCAAGGTTACAGAAGAATTAAAACCACATGACTTTTTGTAAATCTTTTCAACCGGTGGCTTTTTTTTCTAATAAAATTAATTCTTCGCTTTCAGGCTTTCCATTAATTCTTCCACATAGTGCTGGGCGCTTTGGGCAGCGATGCTCCCATCACCTGTAGCTGTAACTATTTGACGAAGAGATTTTTCGCGGATATCTCCTGCTGCAAAAATGCCTTCCACCTTTGTTTCCATTCTTTCGTTTGTTTCGATGTAGCCATTGCTGTTCGTGATGCCAAGGCTTTCAAATGGCTTTGAAAGTGGAACCATGCCGATATAGATGAATACACCATCTGCCTTGAATTCTCTTTCTTCGCCAGTTTCAGCAGAAACAAGCGTCACACTGCCTACCTTGCCGTCCTTATCATTGACTTCCTTCACTGTCGTGTTCCAGATAAAGTCGATTTTGTCATTGTCGAACGCACGCTGCTGCAGAATCGCCTGCGCACGAAGCTGATCCCGTCTATGAACGATTGTCACTTTAGAGGCGAAACGCGTCAAATATACGCCTTCCTCAACAGCAGAGTCACCGCCGCCGACAACCACAAGCTCTTTGCCTTTAAAGAATGCTCCATCACAGACTGCACAATAGGAGACACCGCGTCCGCCAAGCTCTTTTTCACCAGGAATGCCAAGCTTTTTGTACTCGGCACCAGTAGAAATAATGACTGAGCGTGTTTTATATTGTTTTGATCCGGCAACAACCGTTTTATATTCTTCGCCATCAATGATTTCTTTAATATCTCCATATGCATATTCAGCGCCAAATTTCTTTGCATGGTCGAACATTTTGGTGGATAAATCCGGCCCTAAAATATGGTCAAAACCAGGATAGTTTTCCACTTCTTCTGTATTGGCCATTTGTCCGCCCGGAACACCGCGCTCAATCATTAAAGTAGATAAATTTGCACGAGAAGTATATACAGCAGCAGTCATCCCTGCCGGTCCTGCACCAGCAATAATGACATCATAAATTTTTTCTTCAGTCACAGCGATCCACTCCTTCAGTAATCAGAAATCCAGTAATTAATAAAACGCTTTATAAGTACGCATATTATAGTATGACCTTCTTACTGTTATCCTATAAAATTGGCACGTCTTTCGTCCAAATATCTGCTCACTGAAGGCGGTCGTTCACCGATTTTACATATTTGCCCATCGTCGAAGCAGAAATGCCGTATCTTCCTGCAATCTTTGACTGGGAAACCTTTTCGTTCCGAAGCTTATGCCAGACATACTCAATGGCTGCAGCCCAGGCATTTTTGTTTTTAATATTCTGCCGGTTATTTGTCAATTCTGCAAAAATAGTAAACCACATTAAATAAAGTCCGGCTTCCACCGTGCCGATCGGGTGGAAGTTTTCATAAAACAGCTGGGCTGTTTCGTGCGCAGCCTGAACCTGGGCAGGCGCTTCCTGCTCAGTTTTAACGTAAGAAAGATAATCCTTCTCCATAGCTGAAAACTTATTGTTTCGTACAATTGCTTCAGAGATGAGTATTTCATCCCTTCTGCTGGATACGGATGTTAGGAAGAGGCCGAATAACCGCTCTTCAATATAGTCGCTTTCCAGCTTTTTCAATATGGAAGAGTAATGGTCTTCAAAGCCGCTGCTGGTTACTTTTTCATCGTTCCATGGCTCGAAGCCTTCTTTTTCCGGATTGATTTCAATTGCCTTCTTCCATGCTGATTTCGCCAGCTCTTCACGCCCTGTGAAATAGGCGGAATAGGATAGCCAGTAATAAAATGGTCCATCCCCTTCAAAGCCTTTCTTCTGAAGCTTGCGAAGCCATGCAAAGGAAGCCTCATACTCGCCGGTCAGAGCGAAAGTGGCACCCAGCTTGAATTGGTGTTCAACTGAAAGCGGCTTAATTTTTTTCAGGGCCTCTTTTAACAGGCGCACCTGCCGGAAATCCCGCTCGTAAAAAGCAAAAACCAGCTTGTTGCAAAGCGCATGGAGATTGCCCGGATTTTCTTCCAGTACCTTCTCTAAAATATCTGACGCCTTTTGCACTTCTCCCAGGTAAAAATACGCCAGGGCCAAATTATTGTATGCGGACCAATACTCCGGATACTCATCAATTACAGAGTTCAGAATCTCAACCGCTTTTGGAAAATGGCCGGACTCCAGCAATTCCCGTGCATGTTCCTGCTTCGTAATCAAATCATCCTGCTCGTACAGCTCGTCATCCAAATCATCCGCTTCAAGCGTAAGAAGCTCCAGCAGATCCTCTGTATCTTCCGTAAACTCTCCGTCCCGATCCAAATCCAGATACGTATTGGCATGCGTGTAAGCATCTTTGAAAAGGCCCATATGAGCATAGTTGTTGGCAAGGAAATAATGGCATTCCGACATATCCTCATCAAGCTCTTCCAATATCATATGGAGCAGCTGATTCGATTCCTGATACTCACCCATTTCTGAATGAACAATCGCAAGCTGGCAGACAATCATCGGTTCACCCGGCTCAAGCTGCATAGCCCGCATTAAATATTTCTTCGCTTTATGAAAATCCCTGCGGTGGTACGCCTTAATCCCTTTGGAAAAATAGTACTCACCATTCGGGATAAATGACAGTAACTTTCCCTTTTGGTGTCTAGCTTTAGAGTCTTTACTCATGAAATCCTCCATAAATGTTAGTAACTAAAGTAGTATATCACACGAACCAGCCTATGGAGAAGGGAAGAAATGACAATACTATTTCCAAGCTGAATTTTTTATTGGAAATCTTATCACGGTTATGTTTTAAAGGGTTATTGCGTTGATTTAGCGGTAATGGTGTTTAATTCGGAGATTAAGCGGCAATTTGGCTGAGGAAATCTAATAATCGTCTGGATATAATGAGGAGACCTCTTTTTATTTATAAGAGTTTAAGCTATCAAGCTTTTCTGAGTACCTTTTTATGCCCCATCTTTAAGTGAGGATTGGGGATCCAGCTGCTGAAATAAACATGGTGACAGCCTGGAGGACTGGCGGTTCCCAACTTGGGCTCCAGCAGTTAGCAGTGAGGCTGCCACCACGTGCAATAAGAATTTTAGAATTGAAAATGGAATGTGTTCTCTGTTTCCGGCTGTATTTCTCTTATATTGCCTTCTTGCCTTTTGAATTCCTTTCTTTCGCTTTCTCCTCCCAGAAATCCGCACCTTTAATGCCAAGTTTAACAGGATCGAAGACTGGTTCAATGCCTGCTTTCCTTTGTTCTTCATAATCTTTAAATACTTTTAAGGCAGTTTTAGTCAGGAATAGAATAGCGACTAAGTTTAGCCAGGCCATACTTCCGAATCCAAAATCTCCGAGCGCCCATAATAGGGATGCATTTTCGACACTTCCCAAGTAGATCATTCCTAAGAAAACAATCATCAAGCCTGCTTTAAGCCCTTTTAGCTTTCTCTTTCTGCCAAGGTAAACAAGGGTTGTTTCAGAAATATAGTAGTAAGCCATCAGAGTTGTAAAGGCAAAGAAGAAGATAGCAATTGCAACAAACAAACCGCCAAATCCAGGGATAACGCTCTCAACGGCCGCCTGTGTCCACATTGGTCCAGCTTCTACACCCTGGATATTTTCAACAATTGGCTGCTTTCCTTCTGGTGTGACGCTGTACATACCGGTAATTAAAATCATAAGTGCAGTAGCTGTACAAACAATGATGGTATCAATATAAACAGAGAACGCTTGAACAAGACCTTGTTTTGCCGGATGGGATACATCTGCTGCGGCTGAACTATAAGTTCCTTCCCCTACACCAGCAACGTTAGAGAATACAGCTCTCTTAACGCCCCATGCAATCGCTGCACCGATAATACCCCCAAACATTTCGTTTGCACCAAATGCACTGGAAATAATCAGCCAAAGCATTGCTGGAATTTCTGCTGCATTTGCAAGCAAAAGAACGAAGGTGATAACGACATACCCTAAGGCCATAAAAGGGACCACTTTTTCCGCAACATTGGCAATTCGCTTAACGCCGCCAAAAATAATGATGCCAAGTAATACAACAAGAATGATTCCAGTAATGCTTTTATTGAGACCAATGGTATTTTCAAATCCAACAGCAATCGTATTGGCCTGAATACCTGGAACTAAAATTCCGTAGCAGAGGGTAACAACAATCGCCACAAACACTGCGAACCATTTCATATTTAAACCTTTTTCAATAAAATAAGGAGTTCCGCCCCGGTATTGATTACCATCTTTTACTTTATAGATCTGAGCAAGAGTGGATTCAATAAAGGCACTTGCTCCACCTAATAAAGCCATGATCCACATCCAGAAAACCGCTCCCGGACCGCCAAATGCAATCGCAGTAGCAACCCCAGCGATATTTCCAATACCGACACGGCCGGCTAAAGCCATTGAAAACGCCTGGAAAGAGGACACACCGGATTCCGGGTTACCCTTTTCAAAAAGAAGTTTAATCATTTCCTTAAAATATCTGAATTGCACAAAGCGTGTCATAATGGAAAAGAACAATCCAGCACCAAGCGCGAAAGCTACCAATCCAAGACTCCAAACCATCCCCGACGCTTTATTCACTAATTCCTCCATCTTATCCCACCTTTTAAACTTAAATAGATAGTTTCATCTCTTCAAATCTGTAATATTAGTAATATTCAGATAAATACAGGCGGAATGGGACAAAACGCTGTCCCACTCCCATCAATCAGTGCACAGTTTGTCCCATTGGTCCTTATAAAAACTCATCATGCTTGATGTTAACAAATACACTTTTCACTTCCGTATAGTTTTGCAGTCCATACTCTCCACCCATTTCACGGCCGATTCCTGATTGTTTGTAGCCGCCGAAAGGCATTGTTTCCCATTCAAGTCCAAAATCATTAATCCAGACTGTACCTGATTGCAGCTTGCTTGCAATGTAATGACCCTTTTTCATACTTTCTGTCCAGACACTTGCAGCTAAACCATAGTCACTATCGTTCGCCCGTTTAATGACCTCATCAATCGTATCAAAAACGAAAATGGACATGACCGGACCAAAGATTTCTTCACGTGCAATAACCATATGATCCTGTACGTCAGCAAAAATAGTTGGCTGTACAAAATATCCTTTTTCAAATCCTTTATTGCCGCCTGTCACGAGTCGCGCACCTTCTTCCTTCCCTTGTTCTATATAATTAAGAACAGTTTGATGCTGTTTCGCTGACACAAGCGGGCCCATATCCGTTTCGGGGTTCATTCCATCCCCCAGCTTCATTGCTTTCGCCCGTTCTGCTAAGGCTTTTACTACATGATCATATATGTTTCTCTGGACAAATACACGTGTACAGGCACTGCAGTTTTGCCCATGATTGTACATCGTTCCGTTAAATACCCCTTCAATTGCTTCCTCAAGATTAGCATCTTCTAAAACAATGGCTGGCGATTTTCCGCCAAGCTCCAGCGTAACACCTTTAATTTGATCTGCAGCTTTTTTCATTACTTCTTTTCCGACAGCCGTTGAGCCTGTGAACGCTATTTTATCGACATCTTTATGTGCAGTAATCGCTTCTCCCGCAATCCTGCCCGTTCCCGGCACAATATTCACAACACCATCCGGAAACCCTGCTTCTTTGAATAGCTTTCCTGCATAGAGAAGAGATAATGGTGTCTCAGTTGCCGGTTTAATCACAACCGTACAGCCGACTGCAAGTGCAGATCCGAGCTTCCAGGCAGCCATGGCGAGCGGGAAGTTCCATGGAATAATTTGGCCTACAACCCCAACCGGTTCGTGTACCGTATAGGTTACATAATTCTTTGAAACCTGAGTTGTCTTACCAAATATTTTTGTGGCCCAGCCTGCGTAATATCTAAAATGCTGGATTGTCCCGTCAACATCATCTGCCAAAGCAACCCTGCAGGGCTTTCCGTTATCCAATGATTCCAGTTGAGCGAGTTCTTCCCGATTTTCTTCTAAGAGATCCGCAAATTTATAGATTAGATGAGAGCGTTCAGCGGCATCCATCTTTGTCCATTCGCCTTCATCGAATGCTTTTCTTGCAGCAGCTACCGCAGCGTTAATATCTTCCTCTTGCGCTTCACTTACTTCTGCAATGACCTCTTCGTTTGCAGGATTAATGACGGGAAACGTTTTACCACTAATCGCCGGTACATAGTTACCGTTAATGTATAATCCTTTCACACCTTCCAGGAATTCTTGAACTTTTGGTTTCAGATTGTAATTTGTCGCTTGCATGTTCTCACTCCTTCACTAATTTAGTTTTTTACTGTCTCTAAACTTGCAAGCAGGTCTTTTAGCTTTTGATCTTCCTCCGGTGATAGGCCTAAACGAGGGTACCGCGCAGGCCCGCCAGCCTGGCCAGTCAATTCCATGGCTCTCTTCACAATTTGTACATACTTTCCAGATCCTTCAAGGAACGCGCACAGTGGTAAAATACGATCATTGATGGACCAAGCTTCTTCAAACTCTCCTTTTTGGAAATGGTTATACATATCTGTAACCAGCTTTGGCACGATATTTCCTGCAACAGAAATCCACCCAGTTGCCCCAACTAAGTAAGACTCCATTACAAGCTCTTCAGCACCGCAGAATACTTCAAAGTCTCCTTTTCCTTTTCTTGCAAGATCTCTTACCTTGCCAATTTCACCGCTTGATTCCTTAATGTGAGTCACATTTTCACAATCCCTGCCAATCTGAAGCATTAAATCTGCGCTCATATTAACGCCAGAAGTAAATGGGTTGTTATAAAGCATGATTGGAAGATTGACACTACTAGATACTTCTTTGAAATGATGGTAGATTTCATTTTCCTTTGGCTTCATGTAATAAGGGTTAATGATTAGAGCACCATCCGCTCCGTGTACTTCAGCTTGCTTTATATACTCGATTGTTTCCCTTGTTGTTTCAGCGGCAGTACCCACAATAACAGGGATGCGGCCGCCTGCTTCCTTCATAACAGTTTCTACCATCTGGTATTTTTCTTCTCTTGACAGACTGACAAATTCACCAGTACTCCCATTGATGACGATACCTGCCACACCTTGATCGACAAAGTAATTGACATTATTCTTTACTCCGCCCCAATCAATTTCCTGTTCCTGTGTCATTGGTGTAATTAATACTGGATAAGCTCCTCTAATTGCAGTCATTTTAATTTTCCTCCCTATTTTTAATAGTTTCTTATTTTAATAAAAACCCTGCGAATAATGGATCTGCCGGGTCTAATACATATGTCTGCATACCCGTAATAAATCCCCGGGCTGAAAAACTAAACTCGTAACCTGCTGCAAATTGTGCTGAAAGCTCGGCTGTCAATTTGCCGTTGAAAATGCTTTCATTTTCAATTGGGCTATCAGAAGGTATATCCCCATTTTCTATTAAATAGCTGCAACAGGCAGCTAGAGTTCCAAATCCTGGAGAACGCACAATATAACAATCCGGACGGAAGGTTACCGTTTTGATTTTGCCTTCATTTTTTTGCGAGTGATCCATCAAGATCACTCTGCTGAAGGCATGTTTGCCTTCTAAGGCTTCAATCGCCTTTTGCCCCCATTGATTTATGACTGGAAGGTCCTCCATCTCAATCTCAAAAGGCAGCTCTGCTTTATCAAAAATCGCATAAAGATGATCGGCTTGGACTAGAGATACTTCTGTCCTTAAATCTAAATAAGACACTGGCACATTGGTTTGCACAACCTGGCATGGCTCGTTTTTTAATTTAACTAATTTCACTTCATCATCTTTCATAGTTGCAGCGACACTAATAACACCGCTGATTGTTTCAAGTCTGTATTCACCTGAAGACTTGGCCTTTAGTTGGCCACACTCTAACAATGCGGTTATGACAGCAGTGATTCCGCCATATTGCATCGGAACGGTTCCGTTATGGTCGAAAAAAACAACAGCGGCATCGGCTTCGCTTATAAAAGGCGGAACGACCAGACAACCCATCAGTCCAGCAAATCCGCGGGGCTCATTTAAAAGAAAATTAATTTCCTCCTCATAGGCAATCCGAAATTGCTCATTTAGCTCCTGTATACTTGTATAATGAATAAGTGGGCCATCCTTAATAATTCGATATGCCTCACCTGCTACGTGTACATCAGTTGCTGTGTAAGACTTTTGAATTTTCATTTCACATCCTCCATTTCATGTTCCATTGGGGGAATAAGTAAAAAGCCTTCTTTCAGCGGGTCTTCCTCGTTATAAAAGAACCGGTGCATTCCCATTAGCCAGGCTGAACCAGTGATTCTTGTAATAACAGCCTCTACACCCTGAACATCTGCTGTTTCAAGGATTTCTCCGCGGAATAAAGAGCCGACAATACTCTCATGTACAAATTCTTCATTAATACCTATCTCCTTTTTGGAATAGAGGACAGATAATTTAGCCGAAGTGCCTGTACCGCATGGTGAACGATCAATCCCGCCAGGAGGGACAACAACCGTATTTTTCACATCTGCTTCTTCATGGGTTGGCTCAGTGAAAAACTCAATATGGGTCAGACTGCGAATAAATGGATATTGCGGATGAACGACATCCGTTTTTTCGTTAATTGTATTTCTAATTTTGATAGCCTTTTCAATGATTTTTGAAGAATTCTCCGGTGTCAGTTCTAATCCAACAGATTGGGCATCAATGATTCCATAGAAGTTGCCTCCATAAGCAATATCTGCCTCAACGATTCCAATTCCCTCAACATCAACAGAGACACTCTTTAACAGGAAGGCCGGGACATTACAGAAGGAAACCTCTTTTGCTTTTCCGTTCTCTACCTTAATCTCTGCCTTAACAAGGCCGGCTGGTGTATCAATTTTTATCGCAGTTACTGGCTCTAGAACAGGTATTAGCCCCGCTTCAACCAATGCTGTACAAACACCGATTGTGTCATGTCCGCACATTGGCAAATATCCGCCGGTTTCGATATATATAACACCGATATCTGCTTCCGGATGACATGGATCTGTCAAGAGTACTCCTGACATGACGTCATGTCCTCTTGGTTCATTCATCAGGAGCTTGCGGATCCAGTCATATTCCTTTTGCATATGAAGCATTTTTTCGGACATTGTCGCTCCTTTTAGCTCTGGGAGTCCACTAATCAATGTCCTCGTGGGGTTTCCGCCCGTGTGTGTATCAATGGTTGTAAAAACTCGATTTGCTTTCATCAGGTACTCACCCTTTCCTTAAATCGAGAAAATCTCAGCGGCTCAATTGGGATGCAAGTTTCCTTTTCATTAAGCATTTCCTCTATTACTTTTCCAGTAACAGCGGCAAGGCTAATTCCGTCTCCCTCATGACCTGCTGCAATATAATAGTTTGGAATCCCCTCTACTTCTGACACAATTGGCAAGTGATCCTCCGTCCAGGGCCGCAAACCAGCATAGGAACGTATGACCATCATGTCAGCCATTTTCGGATAAAATCGAATGGCCCGATTGGCAATGCATTTAATAATTTCATTGTTGATCTTTGTATTAAACCCAACAAATTCCCGGCTGCTTCCAATCAGGAAGTTTTGACTTTCAGTTGGTTCAAAAACAAGGGCTACTCCGTATTTTTCAGTAATGGGGTCAACCTGGCGCCTGCCGCCAAATTTTGATATTAAGTAGCCAAATTCCATCACTTTTCTCGGTCCTACAAATTCCTGGCGTGATGCGACAATTATGTGGCCTTTTCTTGGTTTAATTGGAATAGACAAGTCCAGCATCTCTCCGATATATGGAGCCCATACACCTGCAGCATTAATAACATAGTTCGCGGTGAAAGTGCCATTAGATGTTTCAACGGTAAATGTACCGTCCGGCTCCCTTCTCATTCCAGTAACCTCAGTTTGTTTATGGGCCTTAGCGCCCATCTCCTTTGCCCCCTCAAGAAGGTTAAAGGCAAGAAGGTATGGATTAACAGTTGAATCTGTTGCACATTCTAAGCCGCCTAATAAATCATCAGCAAAATACTTTGAATCCTGGCGAATGTCCTGTCTGTCCAGCATCCTGAACGGCAAGCCGGCCTCCTTTTGCCGGTCAACCCACTTTTGTGCGGCTTCCATTTCTTCTTCTGTCTCACAGACAAGGATGCTTCCAGGTGCACGATATTCAAAAGGCTGCTTCAAATCTCTGCTTAATTCATCTACTAACTTCTGACTGACAAGTGACATTTGACTATCAAAGCCAGGATCTTTATCGATAGCTAAAATATTCCCGTCACAGCGGGATGACGTGCCACTGACAAATTCACCTTTTTCGATAACTGTTACATTTCTTCCTGATTTAGAAGTATAATAGGCAATTGCACAGCCTATGATTCCCCCGCCTATAACCAGAACGTCACAATGATTTCTCACAAAACCAACTTCCCTTCGTCTTGTTACATCATTTTTTAATGCAAATAACATGCCAACTTTTATAACCTTACTCAGAAATAAGAATCTTCTAATAATTATCCTTCTAGCCCAAACAGAGATTTTTTTGTTTTGTTCTTAATTGTCAAAAAATTTGATAAAATAGTGTATAAAATATTAAACAGTGTATAAGAAAATTTACACACTAGGAGGCTGTCATGTTTGAATTACCTTCAGTCAAAGAAATAATTGAAAATAATTTCATCTGTCTTAACACAGATAATGAAAGTGCCTTAGTCAGTGTTTATTTAGATGATACCTTTGCTTCATTAGCTGATGCCTGCAAGCGTCATGCAGCCGTTGCCGTTGTAAATTCAAGCGGTCAAGTACTCGGCTCCATCACAAATGAACAAATCATTGATTTTTTGCATGATTCCTACAACCAATTAAAGGCTTTCTATGAAGCTGTCATCCATACATCGGACGCTTCAGTCACAGTGATTGATGCTGATGAACGTGTCCGCACATGGACAGAGGGAGCCGAAAAAATCTTCTCTGTAAAAAAAGATGAGATTGTGGGCAAACCAATAATAGAATTCTTTGAACATCAGAATCTGCAAATCCTGGAATCCTTGTACAAAGGAAAAAGAATCCGGGGAAAGCATCACCAGCCAAGATCTGATCTATTTGTCTTAATAAATTCAAACCCTGTTCACTTTAATGGACGAATTATCGGGGCTGTTGTATCGGAAACTGATGTGACAAGCCAGGTGGTTCTTAATGAGAAATTATTTAATATGTCGACTGAGGTTCACCGTTTAGAACAGGAGATGGCGAAATACAGACCTTCAGATCCCTTTAGATACATTAAAGGGAAAAGCGCGGTGATGGAAAAGACTGTAGAAATGGCGAAAAAGGTGTGCTCTGTCCGGTCAACTGTATTGATTTTAGGAGAAAGCGGAGTCGGCAAGGAGGTCTTTGCCAAATCCATTCATGAGGCAACTGAAGGACCTGAAGCACCATTTATATCAATTAATTGCGGTGCTATTCCAGCTTCATTATTTGAAAGCGAATTATTTGGCTATGAACGCGGGGCCTTTTCGGGTGCAGATCATAGAGGAAAAAAAGGAAAAATTGAGCTTGCTAGAGGGGGAACTCTTTTCCTGGATGAAATTGGCGAAATGCCTTTGGAAATGCAGGTCAAGATGCTTCGTGTGCTTCAAGAAAGAAAATATTACAAGGTTGGCGGTGAAAAAGAGATTGAAGCAAATTTCCGGGTAATTGCTGCAACCAATAGGGATTTAAAAGAATTAATAAACGAAGGCCAATTTCGGGAGGATTTATATTATCGGCTGAATGTTGTCAGTTTAAAAATCCCTCCGTTAAAAGAACGCTGTGAGGATATCGTTGAACTCATTCATTACTTTTTAAATGATTTTTCACTGCGCTATCAGCGGCCGATCCATCATTTTTCACAGGAAGTTATGCAGGAAATGCTTCAATATGATTGGCCGGGCAATGTTCGGGAACTGCGTAATGTGGTTGAACGGCTGGTTGTTTTTGCAACAGATGGAGTCATTCGAAAAGAATATTTGCCATTCCACTCAGCAATGAGCTACCCAGCTGCATCTGATATGGATCTTCAGGAAAACAGCATAGAAATAAAAACGGGCATTGTGCCGCTTCAGGAAGAAATGGATCGGCATGAAAAGCAAGTGCTCGAAAAAGCATTGGCATTAACCGGCGGCAATAAATTAGAATGCTCGAAAAAACTGGGAATCACCCGAGCGACTCTTTACAATCGTCTCAAACGTCTTGGCTTAAGCTGATTTAATATCCAGGCTTCAAAGTTGGTACGATTTTTGCATTGTATTTTTGCATATACCTGAAGAGGAGGATTTCCAAATGAGTAACAATGAGGCACTTGTGATCTGCCGCTGTGAAGAGGTTACCTATGGGCAGGTTTTCGCAACTGCAAAAGAACATCAGTGTACATCCAGGGAATTGAAGCTTAGAACAAGAGCTGGAATGGGATTTTGTGGAGGACGCACTTGCAGGGTCATGGTCGATCGGATTATTGAAAGTATCGTCCCTAATACAGGCGAAGGTGAAATTCCCTTAAAATATCAGCCTCCAATTCGCCCTGTAACTTTTGGAACGGCAGGTGATAATAATGGCTAGAATTATAGATCATCCGGTTTTAGGCAAATTAGATGATAGAAAAAAGATTCCATTCACCTTTGATGGAAAAGAATATGAAGCATATGAAACTGAAACAATCGCGGCAGCTCTGCTGGCAAACGGTGTGAGAACACTGCGGGTTCATGAGGAGAGTGGAACACCAAGAGGGTTTTATTGCAATATCGGCCACTGTATGGAATGCCGTGTACATGTTAATGGGCAGGCCAATATAAGAGCCTGTTTAACGGTTGTGAAGGAAAAAATGGCTGTTGAAAGAGGAAAGCATCATCCTAATCTAGTTAAAAGGATGGTGGAGAATCAATGACAGATGTAATCGTAATTGGAGCTGGGCCAGCCGGTTTAGCTGGTGCCATAGCCTGTGCTGAGTATGGCTTAAAAGTAACCGTCATTGATGAATTTGTCAGACCAGGCGGAAGATTAATCGGCCAATTGCACCAAGAACCATCTGGAGAATGGTGGAATGGAATAAAAGAATCAACTCGTCTGCACAACGAAGCACTGAAACTATCAGTAGATATCCGCTGCGGCGTTTCTGTATATAACCTTGAAAAAGATAAGGATTGCTGGAATGTTCATACTAATACAGGAACACTGATAGCTCCTTATATACTGGTAGCAACTGGTGCAGCTGAGTTCCCAATTCCTGTGCCAGGCTGGACTCTTCCAGGTGTTATGTCCATCGGGGCTGCTCAGGTCATGACGAATGTTCATCGGGTCGAGGTTGGGAAAAAAGGCATCATTATTGGTGCAAACATTCTAGCATTTGCAATTTTAAACGAGCTCCAATTAGCCGGAATTAATGTGGAACATATTGTGCTGCCTGAAAAGAGTCCGCTTAGCCAAAATGCCGGAGAACCAGAGGAAGTCTTGAAGTCACTTCTAAATGCGGCCCATCTTGCCCCGTCACCAATCTTGCGTTTCGGCAGCCGCTTTATGAAAAATAGAGGTTTCCGCAAATTAGGAATGAAATTTTACCCTAAAAGCGGCGTGAAGGTGAATGGAACACCATTGCAGCTAAGAAAAGCAGCACTTGAAATTCTTGGTAAGGATCAGGTGGAAGGCGTCCTCACTGCAGATATTGATGCGAATGGTAACGTAATCAAAGGTACGGAAAAAATATACGAAGCAGATTTCGTGTGTATCGCAGGTGGCTTGTATCCGTTAGCAGAGCTTACAGCAGTTGCCGGCTGCCCATTCCATTACGTACCAGAACTTGGGGGACATGTTCCGCTTCATTCTGAAAAAATGGAAACTCCGCTCGAAGGATTATTTGTTGCCGGGAATATCACTGGCATTGAAAGCGGAAAAATCGCCATGGCCCAGGGAACAGCAGCAGGGATTTCGATTGCTAAATACGCTGGAAAAGGCAGCACTGACATCACCAAGAAGCTTGAACAGGCACTGAGAAACATTCATACAGTCCGTCAAAATGCTGCCATCCAATTCAACCCTGAAATTGCAAACGGCCGGAGGAAGATCTATGAACTTTGGGACGATCTTTATGGGAAAGAACAGGATTCTTTACAGGAGATAGGATGAAATGATAATCATACGTAAAAAACCGCCCTCCCTATTCGGAGGCCGGTTCTTTCTTGTCATGCCGTTTATTAAGCACTTTTAAGACTTCGCTAAAAGGCAGGTCCTGCTCCCGGAGCAGCACCATCAAATGATAAATCAGGTCAGCCGCTTCCCATTTCAGTTCGTCCTTATCACGGTTTTTTGCAGCGATGATGACTTCTGCGGATTCTTCGCCGACCTTCTTCAGGATTTTATCCACGCCTTTTTCAAAAAGATAGGTCGTGTAGGCTCCTTCTGGGCGTGTCTTTTCGCGTTCTTCAATGACGTTTTCAAGAGTATTAAGGATTTCGTAATCAGATAAACCGCCTGATTCTTCCCCGTATACTCTTTCCTCAAAGCAGCTGACTGTTCCCTTGTGGCAGGCAGGTCCAGCTGGTTCAGCCAATACCACAATGGCATCCTGGTCACAGTCAAGCTTCATTTCTACAATTTTCTGCTTGTTTCCGCTTGTTGCCCCTTTGTGCCAGAGCTCATTGCGGGAACGGCTGAAAAACCAGGTCTCCCCTGTTTCCGCTGATTTTAAAAGAGATTCCCGATTCATATAGGCTAACGTTAATACCTCTTTTGTTTTCGCATCTTGCACAACAGCAGGGATCAGTCCCTTCTCATCAAACTTCACACTCTCGATATTCATCGGACAACCACCCCTTTTTCCTTAATATAGGATTTCACTTCTGCCACAGATGTTTCTTTATAGTGAAAAATAGATGCTGCCAGTGCGGCATCCGCTTTCCCATCAATAAATGCTTCAGCGAAGTGATCGGCATTTCCTGCGCCGCCAGAAGCGATTACCGGAATCGAAACCGCCTCGCTGACTGCTTTTGTCAGCTTGATATCAAAGCCTTTTTTCTCTCCGTCCGAGTCCATGCTTGTGAGTAAAATTTCTCCGGCGCCGCGCTCAGCCGCTTCACGGGCCCAGGCAATGACTTCAAGATCAGTTGGTGTCCGGCCGCCATGTGTGTACACACGCCAGGAACCGAGCTCTTCATCATATTTAGCATCAATCGCCACAACGATACACTGTGACCCGAAGAAATTTGCCCCTTCTGTAATTAAATCAGGATTGTTTACGGCAGCTGTATTAAGAGAAACCTTATCAGCCCCCGCCCGCAAAATTCGTTTCATATCTTCCAGCGCGTTAATCCCTCCGCCGACTGTAAAGGGAATGGCCAGCTCAGATGCAACAGCCTTCACAACTTCAACCATTGTTTTCCGTCCTTCATGAGAAGCGGAGATATCGAGGAAAACCAGCTCGTCAGCTCCCTGCCCATCATAAAAGCGGGCAAGTTCAACCGGGTCACCTGCATCACGCAGCTGCACGAATTGCACCCCTTTTACTACACGGCCGTCCTTTACATCGAGACAGGGTACGATGCGCTTCGTCAGCATGATTCCTTCACCTCTTTCAGGGCTTCCGATACGGTAAATCGGCCTTCATATATTGCCTTTCCGACGATGGCCCCGGCAACACCTTCAGATGCATATTCCTGAAGTTCCGCCAAATCAGCCAGCTGACTGACCCCGCCGGAGGCAATTACACTTTTGCCGCTTTCCCGCGCAAGCAGGCGAACGGCTTCAACGTTAGGACCTGAAAGCATGCCGTCTGTTGCAATATCCGTAAAAATAAATGTCTCAGCACCAGCATCAGCAAACCTTTTCCCAAGGTCAACCGCCTTGACTTCAGATGTCTCAAGCCAGCCATGTGTAGCCACATAGCCATTTTTCGCATCAAGTCCGACCGCTATGGCTTTGCCGTATTTACGGATCATGTCAATAGCAAACTCAGGATTGGAGACGGCGATGCTTCCAATGATTACGCGTGTTACACCATTATCAAGGTAATGAAGGATGTCTTCTTCTGTACGGATTCCCCCGCCAATCTGGACAGAGGCGCCAAGTTCACGGGCAGCCTGGATAACATACTGATCATTAACCCGCTTCCCATCCTTTGCTCCGTCAAGATCGACCATATGAATCCAGTCTGCTCCTTCTTCAGCAAACTTTTTAGCCATATCAAATGGGGAGTCGCCATACACCGTTTCCTTATCGTAATCCCCCTGCAGGAGCCGGACGCACTTGCCGCCTCTCATATCGATTGCCGGATAGATGGTAAAACTCATTTCACAGACATCCTTTCTTCAGCCAGCTCGGTAAAATTGCGTAAAAGCGCCATGCCGAGCGAACTGCTTTTTTCAGGGTGGAACTGCATGCCGAACACATTGCCTCTGCCAACCACTGCCGGCACTTCTACATCATACAAACTCCTGCTGATAACTACTTCTTTATCATCTGTATCTACAAAATAAGAATGGACGAAATAGACATAATTTTCATCAAGCCCTTTTAAAATCTGCGAACCCTGCAGGAATTCAAGACGGTTCCAGCCCATATGCGGAACTTTGTACGTTTCACCTTCTGCTGTTGCACCGGGAAACCGCCTCACATGGCCAGGCAGAAGCTGCAACCCTTCTGTCAGTCCATTTTCTTCACTGCTTTCAAATAAAAGCTGCATGCCAAGACAAATGCCAAGGAGCGGCTTGCCTGTATCAGCGAACTCCTTAACCAGATCTGCCAGGCCAGTAGAATTTAAGATACTCATTGCATCTTTGAAAGAGCCGACACCCGGTAAAATTAAAGCGTCTGCTTTCAGGAGCTCGGCTTTATTTTCAGAGAGGAAATAAGGGACTTCCAAACGTTCAAGTGCTTTACTGACACTGAACAAATTCCCCATTCCGTAATCGATGATGCCGATCATTTACAACATCCCTTTCGTTGAGGGAACTCCCTTAATCCGCGGATCAATCGTCGTTGCTTCATCCAGCGCACGAGCTAGCGCTTTGAAAATCGCCTCAATGATGTGGTGTGTATTCTGTCCATAATGAACGATGACATGCAGGTTCATTCTCGCTTCAAGCGCAAGTTTCCAGAGAAACTCATGCACTAGCTCTGTATCAAATGTCCCAACCTTTTGGCTCGGGAACTCGGCACGCATCTCCAGGTGAGGGCGGTTGCTGAGGTCAACAACCACTTGAGCCAGCGCTTCGTCCATCGGAACAAAAGCATTTCCATAGCGCTTAATGCCTTTCTTATCTCCTAAAGCATCTTTAAGTACTTGGCCAAGGCAGATGCCAATGTCCTCTGTTGTGTGGTGATCATCAACGTCTGTATCGCCATTTGCAAGGATGTTCAAGTCAAATTGCCCGTGCTTGGCAAACAGGTCCAGCATATGTGTCATAAAAGGCACGCCTGTTTCCAGATCGCTTTTGCCTTCTCCGTCTATATTTAAGGATAGAGTGATATTCGTTTCATTGGTTTTACGTGAAATTTCGGCAGTTCTGGCCATGATTATTCCTCCAGCTTATTTTCTTAGTCTTGTTTCAATCGATCTGGCATGGGCTTCAAGGCCTTCCAGACGCGCAAAAGCCGCAATTTTTTCCCCATTATCCTTTAATGATTTTTCACTGTATAAAAGAATGCTTGATTTCTTTTGAAAATCCTCCACATTAAGCGGGCTTGAGAAACGGGCTGTCCCGTTTGTCGGGAGGACGTGGTTTGGACCGGCAAAATAGTCGCCAACCGGTTCAGGGCTGAATCTTCCGAGGAAGATCGCTCCTGCATGACGTATCTGTCCGAGAAGCTCCATCGGATTCTGTGTTAAAATTTCAAGGTGTTCCGGAGCGAGACTGTTAACCGTTTCAACCGCTTCATCCATGCTTTCCGTTACATAAATAGCTCCGTAATTCCTGATGGATTGAACGGCAATTTCCTTGCGGGGCAGCTCGGCAAGCTGGCGTTCAACTTCTGCTGACACCGCTTCTGCTAAAGCAGATGATGGTGTCACAAGGACTGCACTTGCCATCGGGTCGTGCTCAGCCTGCGATAACAGATCTGCCGCTACTTCATCCGCATAGGCTGTTTCATCTGCCAATATAGCGATTTCACTTGGACCTGCAATCATGTCTATATCGACATCCCCAAATACTTCGCGCTTTGCAAGGGCAACGTAGATGTTTCCTGGACCTGTAATTTTGTCGACAGGCCGGATCGATTCAGTTCCATATGCCAATGCAGCGATTGCCTGCGCTCCGCCAGCTTTATAGATCTCTTCTGCCCCAGCAATTTGAGCAGCAGCAAGGACCGCAGGAGGCAGCTTTCCAGTCTTTTTATCAGGAGGAGAGGTAATTACAATCCTTTTAACCCCCGCAACCTTTGCCGGGATCACATTCATAAGGACAGAAGATGGATATGCAGCCGTTCCACCCGGTACGTATAAGCCGACAGAATCGAGGGGTGTTATTTTTTGCCCCAGGATCGAGCCGTTCTCTTCTGTTGTCATCCAGGAAGGACGAAGCTGTTTTTCATGAAAAGACCGGATGTTTTCGGCAGCTTCTTTAATGATCTCAAGGATCTTTCCATCCACTTGATTCAAAGCTTCTACTATTTCAGCCTGTGGAACCTTTAATTCATCCAGAGAGATGCCATCAAACTTTTCCGTGTACTCTTTTAAAGCCCGATCTCCGTTTTGGCGGACTGTTTCAATTATATTTTTTACAATCGTCCGCTGTTCTTCTGTTCCGTTATCAACAGACCGTTTAATTGAAATTTGGTCATCAATTTTTAAAATTTTCATAGGCTTCTACATCCTTTTAAGAGCTTATTTCTTCTCCTGAAATAACTTCTGTCAGCCGGTCAACCAGCTCGCTGATGCGTTCATCCTTTATGCGGTAGCTGACAGGATTGACGATCAATCTGGAAGTGATTCCAACAATGGTTTCATATTCAACGAGCCCGTTCTCTTTCAGCGTTCGTCCGGTTGATACGATATCAACGATCCGGTCCGCCAGCCCGATCATCGGAGCAAGCTCTATGGAGCCGTTCAGTTTAATGATTTCCACTTGCTCTCCCTGCTCACGGAAATAGGCTGCTGCAATCTGCGGATACTTTGTCGCAATTTTAGGAGCAACATCATTCAGTCTGGTATTTGGCAGTCCCGCAACAGCTAGATAGCAGGCACTGATTTTTAAGTCCAGAAGCTCGTAGACATCCCGCTCTTCTTCAAGCATTACGTCCTTTCCGGCAATCCCAAGGTCTGCAACACCATGCTCCACATAGGTTGGCACATCCATCGGCTTTGCCAGGATAAAGCGGAAATTCTCTTCCGGCACATCGATTATTAATTTTCGTGAATCATCAAATTCCGGCGGCAATTGAAAGCCTGCACGGCGGAGCAGTTCAGCTGCTTCCTCAAAAATGCGGCCCTTTGGCATCGCAATCGTTAAAACGTCACTCATTTTATGTTCTCCTTTCCAGCTTTTCCGACTAAAAAGGTAATATCCTCGTACTGGCTTGTGCAGGCATCGATGTCCTTAACACCGCTGATATCCTGCAGGACCACTTTCTTTCCGGCAGAACGTTCTTCCTTCGCAAAATCGAATGCCTCTTTGCGGCGTTCCGGACTGTATAAAATGCAGTAAACAGGTTCAGCCTCATTGCTGTCTTCCAGCGCTTCAAGCAGGCGGTCCAATCTGATGGCAAAGCCGGTTGCTCCCGTATCTTTTCCGAATTTTTGGAGCAGCAAATCATAGCGGCCGCCATTTCCGATCGGGAAACCAACATTACCTGCATATACTTCAAAAAGAATCCCCGTATAGTAGCTCATATGGCTGACGAGCGTTAAATCAAATTTAACTGTGCCTTCCTGGCCGTAGTCCCGCATAATGCTCCAAAGCTGTTCAAGCTCAGTTAATGCCTTTTTTCCTGTGCCGTTTTCCAGAAGGCCATAGGCAATCTCAATGACTTCTTCCCCGCCCCTTAATTTGAGGAAATCAAGAAGCCTTTGTTTATCAATGGACGAAAGAGCCAGACTCTTTACATGTTCCCTGTACCCTACATAATTTTTCTCATATAAAAATCTTGTCAGGTTTTCCACTCTTTCTTCCGTTCCTAAAATCTGCTGGAAGAAGTCACGGACAAAACCGATGTGGCCGGCTGAAAGCTGAAAGTCCTGAAGCCCTGCTTCTTTAAGAGCAGAGATCATGAGTGCCATTCCTTCGCCATCCGCACTGATTGTATGATCGCCAATGCATTCTACACCGATTTGCTCAAACTCAGCCGGCCTGCCGCCCTCCCGCTGCTGTGCACGGTATACATTGGCAGAATAGGCAAGCCTGATCGGCAGCTCGTCTTTTAAGAGTCGGGATGCTGCTACCCTTGCAATCGGCGCTGTCATATCCGGCCGGAGCACCAGCGTATGGCCCTGCTGATCAAGCAGCTTGAACAGCTGCTGATCCAATATCGCTGAAGCCGCCCCGACTGTTTCGTAATATTCAAGTGCAGGCGTTTCGATAAACTGATAGCCCCAGCGTTTCATTTCCTCCTGGATGGATGAACGGACTGCAGCTTTTCTTTCGTATAGATCAGGTAATGTATCTCTCATACCTAACGGCTTTTCAAACATAAATAATCGGCTCAAACGTAATCACCTCTATGACTTAAAAATTCCGAATCCTTTAGTTCGCTAATATGGTAGTAGATTGAAGTTATATGTAGTTTAACGCGCATTCACCACGCCGTCAACCAAAAGAGACAGAAAAATAAAAAAGACTCCTTTTTTTAAAAAGGAGCTTTCTTATATAGTTTGTTCTTTTTTCGACAGGTTATTTGAAGTTATTGATTAGAAAAACTCCGCCAGCCTAAGCAAGCGGAGTTTTCTTTTTATCTGCACCATATATCGGATCGTCCGCCCAGCGAGCGGCAAGCTCTTCTTTTGTATAGATGACACGCATCGGGTTGCCGCCAGCGAAAGCTCCAGCAGGGACATCTTTATGGACAAGCGTTCCCGCTGAAATAATCGCACCATCACCGATTATGACACCCGGCAGTATAGTTGAATTAGCGCCAATCATGACTTCACTGCCAATTTCAACCCGGCCGAGGCGGTATTCCTTGATCAGATATTCATGAGCGAGGATTGTCGTGTTGTAGCCGATGACCGTGTTGCGGCCGACACTTATTTTTTCCGGGAACATGACATCCAGCATGACCATGAGTGCAAATGAAGTCTGGTCCCCCACCTTCATTCTCAGGAAATTACGGTAGAGCCAATTCTTCATGCCCAGAAATGGCGTATAGCGCGCAAGCTGAATCACAATAAAGTTTTTGACAACCTTCAGGAACGGAACTGTTTTATACACATGCCAGAGAGAATTGCCTCCCTCTACCGGAAAACGCTCCGTTTTTCTCATTGGTTTTCTGCCTCAAGGATATCGAGCAGGTCAGCCATATTGTCCAGCATATAATCCGGTTCAAAGCGCGCGAGGAATTCACGGCCTTTCGCTGTCCAGGCTACCCCAGCCGTTTTCGTGCCGGCGTTTTTTCCGCCATCGATATCGTGTGAATTATCGCCGACCATAATGGCTTCCTCCGGCTTCGCATCCAGCAGGCTCAGCGCCTTCAAGATTGGCTCAGGATCCGGCTTTGGCTTCTCCACATGATCCAGCGTGACAACCACATCGAAAAACTGATCAAGATTTGTCAGCTTTAAGCCCTTTTCAACTACATTGGAAACTTTCGTCGTAACAATGCCCAGTTTATATCCTGATTCTTTTAAAGTCCGAACCGTTTCAAACACGCCGGCAAACTCCTTCACAAGCACGTCGTGGTTCTTAATATTGTACTCCCGGTAAACCGAGATCATTTCCTCCACTTTTTCAGGGTTGATGGTCTCAAATGTTTCATGAAGGGTAGGCCCCATGAACGGAAGTACATCTTCCCGCTGATAGCGGTCGGGATAATATTTTCCGAGAGTATGCAAAAATGAAGAAATAATCAGTTCGTTTGTGTCAATCAGTGTTCCATCTAAGTCAAATAATAATGTGTTAATGCTCATATGTTGCTTCCTTTCTTTTTGCCAAATCAGCACGGTTCCAAATCATCGCCACCACCAGTGTCAGAATGATTGCCACACCCAGGCGGATCAGCAGAAGCGGCAAGACCGGAATGCCAAGCGGCACAAAAATCAAAGTATCTTCAACGACCGCGTGGCAGGCTACAAGGAAAATAAATGCGATCGTTACATCTTTTTTGCTGACGCCATCTTCCTCTACAGCCTGGATCATGACACCCGCCCCATAGGCAAGGCCAATCAGCAATCCAGCTGCAAGGGTTGTAGACGTATTTTCTTTCATTCCAAGTGCCCTGGTCACAGGCGCCATCCATCTTGAAAAGACAGCAAGCCATTGCTTATCTTTTAAAATCTGAATAATGATCATCAGCGGGATGACGATGATGGCAAGCTGGAGAATGCCGAGCAAAGCAGTCTGCAGTGCATCTAGCACGATTGGCAATGCCCCGGATACCTGCTCTTCTTTTGCCGGAATAAATCCGTACTTAGCCGTTTCGGATCCACCCTGCCAAACAAGGTTGATAACAATGGCGCTTAACAGCGCCAATCCGAAACGGACGGTAAGAACGACCCAAAGCTTAACGCCAACCTTCAAAGCGACTCCTGTTTCAATCAGCATATTATGTGAAAACGACAGCATGACGGCAATAATAAACACTTCTTTAACCGTTAGATCGAGCGTTAAGATCGCTCCGATCCCGGCATACAAATTCAAGAAGTTCCCCAAAACAAGCGGTATGGCTGCATCTCCTGACAGCCCGATCAGATTCATAAGGGGCGTGATCAGCTTGATAACCCATGGAAGCACTGGCGTATGCTGAAGGAGTGCCACAATCAGCGTAACCGGGAATATGACTTTCCCGAGTGTCCATGTTGTTTTTAAGCCGGCCATCAGCCCCCTTTTGGATGATTCAAACAGCATTTCAACTCTCCCCTGTGTGTTATTTCCCCTCGGCTTTATCCAAATAACGGGCTTTGGCAAGACCTTCTGCTCTTCTATAAAAAATCAGAACCAGCGCCACTATAATAAGTACAATAGATATCGTCTGAGCAATCCTCAAATTTTCAGTAAGCATCAGGCTGTCGGTACGGAGGCCTTCTACGAAGAAACGCCCGATCGAATACCAGATAACATACGAAAGGAAAAGCTCCCCGCGCCTTAAGTTTGCTCTTCTTAATAATATAAGAATGATAAATCCGATGATATTCCAGATGGATTCATATAAAAACGTCGGATGATAGTAAGCTCCGTTAATATACATCTGGTTAATGATAAATTCAGGCAGATGCATATTTTCAAGGAATGCCCGGCTGACTTCCCTTCCGTGCGCCTCCTGATTCATGAAGTTTCCCCAGCGTCCGATTGCCTGCCCCAAAATGATGCTTGGCGCTGCAATATCAGCAAGCTTCCAGAACGATATTTTCTTTTTCTTTGCAAAAACATAAGCGGTGATGACAGAACCAATCAAGGCTCCATGAATGGCAATTCCGCCATTCCATATTTTGATGATTTCACCCGGATTCTGCGAGTAAAAATCCCATTGAAATATAACATAATAGATCCTGGCGGAAATAATAGCAATGGGAATGGCCCACAGCATTAAATCAGCAAAGATGTCTTTAGGAAGTCCCCTTCTTTCCCCTTCTCTCATCGCGATAATGAGAGCCAATGCAATGCCAAGGCCGATAATCAGGCCATACCAGTGGACCTGTATCGGTCCAAGGGAAATGGCAATCGGATCTAACGGCTGAATACTATTTTCCATAATCACTTCTCCTTCATCGAAAAGCGCAATGCGCCCCTTTATCTATTCTTTTTTAAAGCCTGATAAAGATTAACAGCGTTCAATCAAACGTTTGATTGAAAACGAATGAACAGTTCTCAGAGCTTAACGATCATCATGGTCTCCGTCCTCAATCACATCAGACAGACGGTTCGTGAACTGCTCCGCTGCATTCATCCCCATTCTCTTTAAGCGGAAATTCATTGCTGCCACTTCTATGATGACAGCGAGATTTCGTCCGGGTCTTACCGGAATGGTCAGCTTCGTAATCTCCGTATCGATGATTTTCATTTTTTCTTCATCAAGGCCGAGACGATCATACTGTTTTTTCGGATCCCACAGCTCCAAATTCATAACCACAGAGATTTTTTTATAGCTGCGGACAGCTCCAGCACCGAACAATGTCATAACATTGATAATGCCAAGACCGCGGATCTCAAGCAGATGTTCGATCAATTCCGGTGAATTACCTACCAGATAATCCTCATCTTCCTGCCTGATCTCCACGCAGTCATCCGCAACCAGACGGTGTCCGCGCTTTACCAGTTCGAGTGCCGTCTCGCTTTTACCTACTCCACTTTTACCTGTTATCAGTACCCCCACCCCATAAATATCAACAAGCACGCCGTGAACAGCTGTTGTTGGAGCAAGCTTGCTTTCCAGAAAGTTTGTCAGCAAGCTGGAGAAACGCGTCGTTTTTTGCTTGGATCGAAGCAGCGGAACTGATTCTCTCTCGGCTGCTTCAATCAGTTCTTCAGGTATATCAAGCCCTCTCGTTACGATTATGCCGGGCGTAATATCTGTACAGAGCCGTTCAAGCCGGATCTCCCGCTCAGAATTAGTTAGCGTTTCAACGAAAGAAAGTTCCGTTTTTCCAATTAATTGAATGCGTTCAGCCGGATAATAATCAAAATAACCTGCCATCTCCAGGCCAGGACGAGAAATATCACTCGTTGTGATCGGCCGGTTAATGCCTTCCTCTCCGGCAATCAATTCGAGCCCAAATTTTTCAATAATATCTTTCGTGCGCACTTTTACCAAAATAGGTTCCTCCTTAATGCTGGCGGTTCGGATGATCTCTTTATATGTAACTCTTTAATTCTTTAAGTTCATGAAGTTTTACTCTATTTTAGCACTTTTTAACCCAGAACCAAATTTCTGAAATCGATTTTTTCAAAATTAACACTAGGCCCATATGCTTAATCCTGCTTGAAAGGGACAATTTTCTTCAATGTTGTGCGTATAAATATGATGACATGCCCTTATAAAATATTCAAATGGTATAGACAACTATACTTAACCTTGGTAATATGGGTATGTAAGCGGATTCATTTATTTTTTAGCTCTTATTACGTTCATTCATTTAAAAAAAGAGGGGGAAAAAGCTCATGCGTAAAGAAGAACGCTTGGCGAAAGAGATTACGGAGCAGTTGGGCGGCACCGGCAATATTGCGGAACTGGCCTCCTGCATGACCCGTCTTCGCGTGAAGCCGGTCGATGAAAGCAAAGTCAACCTGAATGGCATCAAGGATATTGACGGCGTTATGGGTGTTGTGGAAGCAGAAACTCTCCAAATCATTCTCGGGCCAGGCATCGTCACCAAGGTAGCTGACGAAGTTTCCAGAATGACAGGCAAAAATGTTTCTTCCGTTGATGATGATGAAGAGATTGATACTTCATTGGAAGGACTGGCAGCCCGGACGAAAGCCGGACTCAATGAGAAAAACGCTACTCCTTTCAAGCTGTTTTTACGAAAAATTGCAAGTATCTTCATCCCGCTGATTCCAGCTATTGTTGCTTCCGGTTTGATTGCAGGGATCAACAATGTAATCATCAAATCAGGCGGAGATCCGGAATCTGCGCTTGTGCAAATGCTTGATCTGATTGGCTGGGGTTTATTCGGTTACCTGGGCGTATTTGTTGGTATTAACACGGCAAAGGAATTTGGAGGATCTCCTGCTCTTGGAGGTGCGGCCGGTATTCTATTAATCAACCCTGGCCTAGCCAATATCACTCTTTTTGGTGAAGCACTTGTCCCTGGCCGCGGAGGACTTATTGGAGTCATGCTCGCTGCGGCATTGGTGGCCTTTTTGGAAAAGAGAATCCGCAGAGTCGTTCCTTCAGCTATTGATATAATCGTAACACCGACACTTGCGTTATTAATTACAGGCTTTGCAACATTCTTCATTCTGCAGCCTGTTGGCGGATTCCTATCAGATATTATTACTAAAGGCCTGCTTGGCATACTTGATGTCGGCGGCATACTGGCTGGTTTAGTACTTGCCGGAACATTCCTTCCTCTAGTTGTAACTGGTTTGCATCAAGGTTTAACACCAGTTCACATGGAATTGATTAACTCAATCGGCGATGACCCGCTGCTGCCAATTCTTGCAATGGGCGGTGCCGGCCAGGTAGGTGCGGCATTCGCCATTTATTTCAAAACAAAGAATGCCCGTCTGAAGAGAGTGATTAAAGGCGGACTTCCGGTTGGAATGCTCGGCATAGGCGAGCCGCTTATTTTCGGGGTTACCCTGCCGCTGGGGCGCCCGTTCCTGACAGCATGTCTCGGAGCTGCTGTGGGCGGTGCTTTCCAGGCATTCTTCAAAATTGCTACAGTAGCCATCGGAGTTTCCGGCATACCGCTTGCCTTCCTCGTTCACACCAATCAAATCATACTGTATCTGATTGGCCTATTAATTGCCTATGCTTTCGGCTTCCTGTTCACATGGCTGTTCGGATTCAAAGAGGAAATGGCTAAGAATATATAAAAGCGGAAGCGCCTTGTCCACCCCCGACAAGCACAAGACGAGCCTCTCGAAAAAGCGTTCTTTGCCTTTTTGGGAGGAGCGGCTTGTGACCTCGAGGGGGTAGGCGCTCCTCCTAAAAGCTAACGTTTTTAGTCGTGCGATGATGATGCTGTCGAAGCGTTCCTTGTGGAGCTAGACAGTTATCTATATTCAAGATTTATATTATCTAATTTAGAGAAGGAGGAGCATTCCTCCTTCTTTACTTATGAGTCCTCATTTTTACAAAATTCAGATTTATAGAGGTGATCAGGATGCTTGGAATATCAGTTTATTTATCAGAAGAGCGGCAGGATCGAAATGCGGAATGGATAGAAAAGGCGGCTTCACACGGCCTCACATCCATTTTCACATCCCTCCACATTCCCGAAGATGACCACAGCACTTATAAACATTTGCTTCAGAATCTTGGGGCCTTGGCAAAGCAGCATCATATGGAACTCCTCGCAGATGTTTCCCCTCAATCATTGGGCCATTTAGGATTGAGCTGGGATTCGATTGATACACTTCTCGAATGGGGCCTTAACGGAATACGGGCTGATTACGGCTTCACTTCTGAACAGATTGTTGAACTCTCAAAAAAAATGAAACTTGGAATCAATGCCAGCACCATCTCTGCTGAAGAATTGCATGAGTGGATGGAACTGGGATTAAAAACCAATAATATAGAAGCCTGGCATAACTTTTACCCGCGGCCAGAAACCGGTTTGGATAAAGACTTCTTAATAGAGCGAAATAAGCTCCTAAAAGGTACGGGAATAACTACCATGGCATTTGTGCCTGGTGACGGGGAGCTTCGCGGTCCCATTTTTGCCGGTTTGCCTACTCTAGAAAAACACCGGGGCTCAACACCTGCTGCTGCTGCGGTCGAACTGATGAACAGCTGCTGGACAGACAAGGTATTGATTGGTGACCATTCTGTAAAAGACGGGACTCTTGTACAGCTGGCGAAAATCGCGGAAGGTGCCGTGCCTCTCCGGGTCGAGCTGATCGGCGGACAAATCTATGAGGATCTTTTTAATAAACCACATACAAACCGGATGGATCCTGCCCGAGATGTTGCAAGGTCTGTTGAATCAAGATCATATGCCGGGCAGGGATTAAAAAAATGGGAACCTGTGAACCAGCTGGAACGTGATAAAGGCAGTGTTACAGTCGATAATATTCTATACGGCCGATACGCAGGAGAGATGCAAATTACGTTAGCAGATCTCCCTCGGGACGAACGCGTGAATGTAATCGCCAGAGTAATAGAAGAAGATATGCCCCTGCTGGATCAGATTAAGGCAGGAACTAAATTTCAATTACTAGTGAGGGATAAATAATGAATATAACAAAGCTGAATACAGAGCAGCGAAACCCAAAAACAATGGAAATTGATTTAATGACAACAGAAGAAATTATTACAATCATAAATCAGGAGGATACAATTGTTCCTAATGCCATCGCAAGAGAAATCCCTCACATTGTAAAAGTGGTGGATGAAATTACAGAGAGTTTTAAAAAAGGGGGCCGCTTAATTTACGTTGGAGCCGGCACCTCAGGACGCCTTGGCATTATCGATGCTTCAGAATGTCCGCCGACATATGGAACAGACCCTGAAATGGTTGTCGGCATTATCGCCGGCGGCAAGGAAGCCATGACTGAGGCGGTTGAAGGCGCTGAGGATGACAGGGAGCAGGGACGCAAGGATGTTGCAGATATTCAATTATCGGACAAGGATGTGCTTGTCGGCATTGCGGCGAGCGGCCGTACACCGTACACAATCGGAGCTCTTCAATACGGAAATGAAGTCGGTGCGGTTACTGTTGCTGTTGCCTGCACGAAAGACTCTGAAATGGGAAAAATCTCTAAATATACGATAGCACCCATCACAGGTCCTGAGGTTGTTACAGGCTCTACAAGAATGAAGGCCGGAACTGCACAAAAGCTGGTCCTGAACATGCTTACGACAGCTTCCATGATCAAACTGGGAAAAGTGTACGGCAATTTGATGGTAGATGTGCAGATGACAAATGAGAAGCTGTTTAAACGTGCTGAAAATATCGTCAAAATGGCTACAGGTGCATCTGATGAAGAGGCCCGGTCCGCACTTAAAGAACAAAACTATCATACGAAGGCCGCGATTCTTCAGATTTTAACAGGATTAAAAGGTGAAGCAGCCGCCGAGCTTCTGAAAAAGCATAATGGCTATTTACGGGAAGCAGCTGCAGATACAAAATAATCATTTTTTGTATGTATTTCTCCTAAAACTCAAATAAATAGGATAGAAAGCGTCCGATCACCTTCTATCCTATTTATAGTTGTATAGACCAAAAAGTGTCAGAAAGTTAAATCCTCTAACTGGTATAGACATCTAAACACAAACCTTTTATAATAAAAGTATCATTCAAACGGAGATGAACTGAAAATGAGCCGTCTATTACTGAAAAATGCCAGAATCCTTCTGGAAAACAGCACGATTGATAAAGGTTTTATCTTAATAGAAAATGAACAAATCCTGCAGACTGGAACCTTGGAGGAGCTTCCTGCCACCGGCCAGGATACAGAAATTATAGAACTTTCCCCTAAGCACACAATCAGTCCGGGGTTTATTGATGTCCACATACATGGCGCTGGCGGTTCTGATACGATGGATGCTACATTTGAAGCGCTGAACACGATGGCCGGCGTTTTGCCTGAAGAAGGGACTACAAGCTTCCTGGCCACAACCATCACACAGGAAAAAGAAAAAATAGAAGCGGCACTGATCAATGCGGCCCACTTTCAAAAAGACCAAAATACTCCCGGCAAGGCGGAAGTAATCGGAATCCACCTTGAGGGACCGTTTATTAACGAAGCAAGAGGCGGAGCCCAGCCGAAGGATCATATCCTTGAGCCTGATATTGAACTCTTTAAGCGCTGGCAGGAAGCTGCGGACGGGACTATCAAGCTGATCACACTAGCACCAGAAAAGGCAAATGGCTATGAATTTATCCGCTATTTAAGTGAAAATGGCGTTGTCCCTTCAATCGGCCATAGTGATGCCATTTTTACCGAAATGGAAAAGGCTGTTCAGGCTGGAGCTAAACAGGTGACCCACCTGTTTAACGGAATGAGAGGCATGCATCACCGTGAACCTGGTGTTGCCGGCGCTTCGCTTTTATTTAAGGAATTGATCGTTGAAATGATCGCTGACGGCATCCATGTCCGGCCAGAGATGATCAAGCTTGCACTAAACGCCAAAGGCGCTGATGGCATGATCCTGATAACAGATTCGATGAGAGCCAAATGCCTGAAAAATGGCCATTATGATCTTGGCGGACAGGATGTAAAGGTCGAAAATGGCCAGGCACTGCTTGCTGACGGCACATTGGCTGGAAGCATTTTAAAAATGAAAGACTCCATAAAAAATATGATTGACTTTACAGATATACAGCTGCATGAAGCTGTCCAGCTTGCGAGCAGCAACCCGGCCAGACAGCTCAATATTTTCGACCGGAAAGGCAGCATTTCAGAAGGCAAGGATGCGGACCTGGTTGTACTTGATGAGAACCTTGAGGTTGCCATGACCTTCTGCCGAGGCGTCAAAGCCTTTGAACGTGAGGTGAAAGGGAATTGAAAATCATTCGAACAGCCGATTATCACGATATGAGCCGAAAAGCTGCCGAGCTGATGATTGATAAAGTCCGCCGGCAGCCTGATATGACATTAGGGCTTGCAACCGGAAGTACACCAAAAGGAGTTTATGCCGAACTGATTAAAGATCATCAGAAAAATGGCACTTCTTATGCAAAAGTCACGACGATTAATTTGGACGAGTATATCGGCCTGCCCCCAACTGATCCTAATAGCTACAGGCATTTCATGAATAGCGAACTATTTGATCATCTGGACATCCAGCTCGAAAACACGCATCTTCCCAATGGAGCCGCAGAAGATATTTCCAGGGAATGCGAACGGTATGAACGGCTGATCAAGGATCTGGTGGATATTGATCTGCAGGTGCTGGGAATCGGACGCAACGGACATATCGGGTTCAATGAACCGGGCACTGCCTTTAACAGCCGTACGCATGTCGTGGACCTTGCGGAAAGCACGCGTAAGGCTAACGCAAGATTTTTCAGGTTTATAGAAGACGTTCCAGCCCAAGCCATTACAATGGGAATCGCTTCGATTCTAGATAGCCGGGAAATCATCCTGCTCGCATCAGGACCAGCCAAAGCAGAAGCCATCAGACAATTGGTTAACGAAGAGCCTGATGAACAGTTTCCCGCGTCAGCCTTGAAGCTTCATCCGAATGTAACCATCATCGCAGATGAAGAAGCACTTAGCCTCGTCAGGCAGGACTGATGATCAGTACTAATAGTGATAGGAGAATTTCCATGATCGATAAGCAATCACCCATCCCGATATATCACCAATTGGAAGAGTATATTAAACATTTAATAGAAAACGGCAAGTTAAAGCCTGATGAAGCCATTCCTTCTGAGCGCGAGTATTCGGAGCAATATCAGATTAGCCGAATGACAGTCAGACAGGCATTAAATAACCTTGTCAATGATGGCTATTTATACAGGCAAAAAGGACGCGGAACTTTTGTCAACAAGCAGAAAGTCGAACAAAAGCTTCAGGGATTGACCAGCTTTACGGAAGATATGAAAGAGCGCGGCATGGTGCCGAGCAGCCGCCTAATATCCTTTGAAATCATTCCGGCCGAGCCGCAGCTGGCGAGAAAGCTTGATATAAAAGAAAACACACCGGTATATGAAATTAAACGGGTGCGGATGGCAGATAACCTGCCAATGGCGCTGGAAACCACCTACTTGCCTGCTAATCTCGTTAAAGGGCTTACGGAAGAAATCATCAACAAGTCACTTTATCAGCATATTGAAGAAAAACTGTCCCTTACCATCAGGGAAGCCACTCAGCAGATTGAAGCCTCAATCGCTAAGGAAACGGAGGTAAACCACCTGCAGGTAGACCCTGGATCTCCTGTACTCCTTATCGCCCGCACTTCCTTTTTAGAGGACGGCACACCTTTTGAGCTTGTAAAATCAGCATACCGTGCAGACCGCTACAAATTTGTTCATACGATGCAGCGCGCTGCAAAATAGGAGAAAGCCCTTAGGGTTTTCTCCTATTTTCATTTTACCATGTCCTTTTGGAGGGTTTGTCCATATTATATATATGAAGATATTGTTTTCAGAAAGGAGCAATCAGATGAAGATCATATTGGATGCCGGACATGGATATAGCACCCCCGGCAAACGTGGCCCTGATGGAATGAGAGAATATGAATTCAACCGTGCAGTCGCCAGCCTTGCAAAGGAGATGCTGGGAAAGTATCAGAATACAGAGGTTTTCTTTGCCCACTCCGATGAACGGGACGTGCCGCTTGTCGAAAGGACCTCCCTGGCAAATACTCAAAACGCTGACTGCTATGTGTCCATCCATGCCAATGCGTACGGAACAGGCGAATGGAACAGCGCAGGCGGAATTGAAACATATGTCTACCCTTCCAAGCCTAGAGAAGCATTGGCATTAGCCCAAAAGATCCAGCGAAACTTAATCAGTTCTACAGGCTTGCGGGACCGGGGAGTTAAAACAGCTGATTTCCATGTGCTGCGTGAGACAAAAATGACTGCAGTTCTTGTGGAATGCGGTTTTATGACTAATAAAGAGGAAGCCTCCCTTCTCCGGACTCCCATCTACCGAAAACGCTGTGCACAGGCTATTGTAAAAGCAATTGCCGAACAATATGGCTTAAGAAAGCATGATAGAATCAAACAATACAAAGTTCAAGTTGCCTTTTCCGAAAAGCAGCTCGCCGAGAAGCTTGCCGGAAATCTGCAGAAGGATGGCTTTAATGCGACCATTGTTGAATAGGAAAAAAGCCAGCATAACGGATGCTGGCTTTTTATCGCATTTACTTTTCCCTCGCCGGTTCCAGGATTGCTTTTTGAATGATCAGGTTAACGATAGACATAATCACCGATACAAGAATCGCTGTGCCAAACCCGGCAATTTCAAAAGAATCACCCATAAATCCATCCGTTATCATAAGCGTGACAGCATTGATGACGAATAGGAACAAACCGAGCGTTAAAACAGTAACGGGAAGAGTTAAAATAATCAGGATTGGTTTCACAAGAATGTTCAGGATAGAAAGCATGAAGCTGGCACCAACGGCAGCCCCAAATCCCGACAAGTAAAACGAATCCTTAAAAAAACCTGCGATCGCTACAAACAGGACCGCATTTATCAAGATTCCCAGGATCCATCTCATGTCCTAAAGCACCTCTTCATTCGGAAGCATAAACACAAGCAGAGCATAAACGAGTGTCATCGGAAAAACGCCAGTTGTAAATAATAAAACAATGAAAATCACCCTGAGTATGGTAGCGTCTATTCCAATCGTTTTTGATAAGCCGCCCAATACCCCCGCTAATTTCCGGTTGCTGCGGGAGCGAATTAATTTGTTCATTAAAAATCCCTCCTATCAAGAAAAGCGGAAGGCGCCCTTTCCACCCTGTTTACCAGGCTGTTGACCGCTTGATTGTAATTGCACCTGTCTTAGAGTCAGCCCGCAGCTTAAGACCGCTGCCGCCTTCTTTCACAGACTTAAAGCGAATCATTTTCTGGATCACTTCGCTCTTTTCTTCTATTACTTCAATACCCTCAATGTCAGGATGGAAACTGCCCAGATTGGTGCGTAGCTCTCCGCTGACAGCAGCGAAATCCGGAACAAACAGATCGATGCTGCCCGTCGCTGCCTTAGCTTCGATCCATTCGCAGCGCTCATTTTCTGCCCTGCACGTTACATTTCCATTAAAGGATTGCAATTCAGCTTTTTGGAAGTCTCCCTCAGCCAGAATGGCGCCATTTAACGTTTCGGCTTCCACATGATCGATCCGGCTTTTTTGAATGGTAATTTGCCCGTTGGCTGTTTCAGCTTCTACATTTCGGCTGTTCAAATCACTAACCGTTATCTTTCCATTGGCCGTTTTCGCTTTAAAGTTTTCCACTGATAAGTTTTGGCTTTCAATCGGCCCATTAAACATGCGGATTTTCACATTTTCATATTCAGACTTTGGAATATAGATGACTGCTTCAAGCTTCATCCATTTTTGCTGAGTCGAGAATCTCAGCCTCTGCCCTTCAATGGCAAAAATAACATCCTTCAAAAAATTCCTGCGGGCTTCATCCTGATTATCCACACGATAGACCTTGGCTTTGCATTCAACGCGGACATCACTTTGCTCCCACGGAATTACCTTAACTGTTCCATTGGCAACATCAATGTCCAGATCTTTTAAGTATGCGTCTGCATGCTGAAATATATGAGAGATTTCAACACTTTTCCCAAAATTAAAGTCAAGATCCAAATCCTTCACTTTCTTAAATGCTGAATCTACAAAATCAATGATTTTCTCCTTGGCACTTTGTTGCTTTGAGCTATATGGCTCACCTTTTTTAGCTTCTTCAAACTTTACCTCAGCAGATAGCTCCTTAATTAAGTCCTCCTGCTTCTGCTCCATCGTCTGATTTGTTTGTTCAAGCTGTTCCAGCAGAGTTAAAGCTTCATCAACTGTAAGCTTTCCATCCTCGACCATTTTCAAAATACGTTTGCGTTCCTCTTTCATTTTCTGGCCCTCCTCTATTAGTTCTATTCCTGTATCAGGACTTTTACCCCTTTAATGATATTCCATATAAATACAATTAATAGCAGAATGATTGTGATGCCGACAGCTGCAAGAAAAAATACCGGAATTTCCTGATCATAAACTGTAAACTGAGTTACCGCTGCAAAAACAATGAATGGAACAGGAATCAGCGGGATCAAATGTGATAAGAATGCACTCCTGGCATGCCGCTTCACTTCCCTGTCTTCTGAAGCAAAAAATACAATAAGCGGAAAAATAAATCCTGCGAACATAATACTAAAATAGCTTAAAGCAGACAGAACCTTTCTTGTTTCCAATGTTCTCAGCTCCTTTATCTGTGTCATACGGAAATGGAGCGTTAAAAGTTTCAGCTTCCTCTTCATTATAGAAAATCAACGGGGCATTTACCTCCATATTTTTAAAAATACATCTGCAGGCTGATGGGCTCCATGGCCTCAAGTCTCATAGCCTTACCTAAAAAAAACCGCCTTTTTTTCAAAGACGGTTTTATGGCTATTTATAGGCAGCTGCCAGGTCGGTGCGCGGCGCTTCCTTCTTTTTCACTTCATCGATTTTATTGACAAACATTTGGAATACTTTTCGTTTTTCATCCAAATCACGTATGTACTCTTTCAACTCGTTATATTTCTCTTCAAAAGGCTTATGATACATTTCACGGATATTATCAATAATCTCTTCGTTTACAGTAGATTGGATAACCTGTTTTGTAATTCCGTATTTGTAGGAATATACTTTCAGTTCTTTTTTAACATCCTCGTATTCATTGTTAATCTGGTCCAAAACTTCAGAAATATCTTCTTTCCATTCTTCCAGTGACTTCGCTAAATAATCCTCCATAATGACCTCCCCTTCTGTTTCCAGACAATAGTTTCCCTTATATAGGAGTATAACGCTGCTTGGTTACACCGATTTTGCTGGAACATTACATTGTGTTATCAAATGACCAGAAAGGAAGGAACTTAAAACGGTTCTTTGATTTGGCCTGTTGATTTCCGCTCCAGGCAATCGCTTTCCGCGGGCGGCCCGGGAGCCTCCTCGCCGCATTTGCGTCTGCGGGGTCTCCCGTTGACACGCATCTCCCGCAGGATTCGATTGCCTTCCGCTCCAATCAACAGGTTGCAGATCAGCAAACTTTAAAGCTTATTAAAAAGAATATCCCTCCATAATTTTATCAGCAATCAGCTCATATCCCTTTCCGTTCGGATGAAGGGAATCAGCGAAGTATTGTTTTTTGTTTTTTCCCTTGAACAGTTCATTGGTGGAAATGTAGGTGATATGTTTATCTTCTGCTGCTTTTTTTCTAATAGATTTGTTCCAATGGTCAATATATTTTTCAATTTGGTCGCCGTCAGGATAAGGATTATATAGTCCAATCAGGATAACAGGTGCATCACTGTTGGCGGTTTCCAGTGTTTCCAGAATTCCATTCAGTTTATCTTCATATATGTCTTTAGCTTCAACAAGATTTTCGTGATGGAGCGGATACAGATCCCCGCCGTTGCTTTTCAGCAAATCGTTGGTGCCAATATATACAATAAACATATCTGCATTTTTAATATCTTCTGCCACTTTCGGTTTGAGCATTTGCTGAAGAACATCAGAAGATTTATAGCCATACACTCCATGATTTAAAATATTGTAATTTTTATTCTGAAATGCCTTATCAAGTTTTCTCTGCAGCCTCCCTACATACCCCTCTTCTGTTTCATCTCCATATCCATAGGTAAGTGAATCTCCAAAAGCAACAATCGTTTGACTGCTTTCTGCCTTTTTTTCATCTCCAAGGAATGTGATGGAAAGATAGATGCCGAGCCCCAGCAGGATAATGCCTGCTAAAAGGTAGATTTTATTTTTCATAGTGTATGTTCCTTTCTTGGTTGAGATAAGTGATGGCTGCTGCAGACGCATGTTCTTTACCCCGTATACCAGTTATCTAATCTCATTTCCAAAAAAAAGAAGCCGCACCAAAAACGGCACTGCTTCCTGTTAATTAAGCGTTTGTCACGCCTTCTTTTTCTTCAAATTGCTGTTTCATCCTCAGGCGGTCTCTTTCCAAAATCGGTTTAAGATATTTACCTGTATAGGATTCCGGAACTTCGACAATTTTTTCCGGCGTACCTGCTGCTAAAATGGTACCGCCCTTATCTCCGCCCTCAGGTCCAAGATCGACGATATAGTCGGCGGCCTTGATGACATCGAGATTATGCTCGATAACCAGTACGGTATCTCCATTCTCAACCAGACGCTGAAGGACCACGAGCAATCGTGAGATATCATCAACATGAAGACCTGTTGTCGGTTCATCAAGAATATATAGTGAGCGGCCCGTTGAACGGCGGTGCAATTCGGAAGCAAGCTTGACACGCTGCGCTTCACCCCCGGACAATGTTGTCGCAGGCTGCCCCAATGTGATGTAGCCCAGGCCAACATCAAAAATCGTCTGCAGCTTGCGGCGGATTTTAGGAATATTTTCGAAAAACTCCAGTGCATCTTCCACTGTCATATCAAGAATTTCCGAAATATTCTTCCCTTTATATTTAACTTCAAGTGTTTCCCTGTTATAGCGCTTGCCATGACAGACTTCACATGGAACATACACATCAGGCAGGAAATGCATTTCAATCTTAATGATTCCGTCCCCGCGGCATGCTTCACATCGTCCGCCTTTTACATTGAAGCTGAAGCGGCCCTTTTTGTAGCCGCGTACTTTTGCTTCATTGGTTGAAGCAAACACATCACGAATATCATCAAACACTCCTGTATAGGTTGCCGGGTTGGAACGTGGTGTCCGCCCGATTGGAGACTGGTCGATATCAATGACTTTATCCAGGTGATCAATACCTTTTATCTCTTTATGCTCACCCGGCTTCGCTTTGGCTCTATGAAGCTTCTGGGCAAGCCCTTTATGAAGAATCTCATTGATTAACGTACTTTTTCCTGAACCGGATACACCCGTAACAGAAATAAAAGTGCCGAGCGGGAACTTAACATTTACATTTTTAAGATTGTTTTCTTTAGCCCCTTTAATTTCGATAAAGCGTCCGTCGTTTTTGCGGCGCTCAATTGGAAGCGGAATGAATTTCTTGCCTGACAGATATTGACCTGTCAGGGAGTTTGGATCGTCCATAACCTCCTGAGGCGTACCCGCTGAGACGATTTGTCCTCCATGAACTCCTGCTCCCGGGCCCACATCAATTAAATAGTCGGCAGCCACCATTGTATCTTCATCGTGTTCCACCACGATCAGGGTGTTGCCGATATCACGCATATTTTTGAGCGTATCAATCAACCGGTCATTATCACGCTGATGGAGACCAATGGAAGGCTCATCCAGAATGTAGAGTACACCCGTCAGGCGCGAACCGATTTGTGTTGCCAGACGAATACGCTGGGCTTCACCGCCGGATAAAGTTCCCGCTGCCCTGCTTAATGTCAGGTAATCAAGCCCGACATTGATGAGGAAGCCCAGCCTTTCCTTAATCTCACGGAAAATAAGATTGGCAATCTTCATTTCTTTTTCAGACAGTGTCAGATTCTCAAAGAAGCTGAATGCTTCTTCAATCGAATATTCTGTTACATGGCCGATATGCTTTCCGGAGACAAGCACTGCAAGAGTTTCCGGCTTCAGACGGTAGCCCTTGCAGGAAGGACATGGATGCTGGGCCATGTATTTCTCCATTTGCTCCCGGATATAATCAGAGCTTGTTTCTTTATAGCGGCGCTCCACATTGCGGATGACACCTTCAAAACGAATATAATTCTCCCTTACCTGACCAAAGTCGTTTTCATATCGGAAATAGATGCTATCCTTGGCGGATCCATATAAAACTTTATCTAGCAAGTGTTCAGGAATATCCTTAACCGGCATATCCATATCAATCCCATAATGATTGCAGACTGCCTCCAGCAGCTGAGGATAATATTGAGAGCTTGTCGGTTCCCATGGCGCAATGGCATTCTGTTTTAATGAGAGATCCTTATTGGGTATGACCAGATCGACATCTACCTCAAGCTTAGAGCCCAATCCGTCACATTCCGCACAGGCACCAAACGGACTATTAAAAGAGAACATTCTTGGCTCAAGCTCACCGATTGAAAATCCGCATTGAGGGCAGGCATGGTTCTCGCTGAACAGCAGTTCTTCTTCCCCAATGACATCCACAAGCACCTTGCCATTGCCAAGATTCAAAGCAGTTTCCAATGAATCTGCAAGCCTTGGCGCTACGCCTTCTTTTACGACAATCCGGTCGATTACTACTTCTATAGAATGTTTTTTGTTTTTTTCCAGCTCAATTTCATCACCGAGATCCATCATTTCTCCGTCGACCCGGACGCGGACAAACCCCTGTTTTTTGACATCCTCGAACACCTTTACATGTGTCCCTTTTCGGCCGGAAACAAGGGGAGCCATAACCTGGAGCTTTGTTCGCTCAGGGTATTCCATAATCCGGTCAACCATTTGTTCAATGGTCTGTGAGGAGATTTCGATATTGTGAATCGGACAGGTGGGACGCCCCACCCGTGCAAATAATAATCGCAGATAATCATAAATTTCTGTCACGGTTCCCACTGTGGAACGAGGATTTCGGCTTGTCGTCTTTTGGTCAATTGAAATGGCAGGTGACAGACCTTCAATCGCATCCACGTCAGGCTTATCCATCTGGCCGAGGAATTGCCGCGCGTAAGCAGATAATGATTCCACATAACGGCGCTGCCCTTCTGCATAAATCGTATCAAAGGCCAGAGAGGACTTTCCTGAACCTGAAAGTCCTGTCAGGACGACAAGCTTATCTCTTGGAATGGTGACATCTATATTTTTCAGATTATGGGCTCTGGCACCCTTTACAATCAGTTTATCCATCGCCATTTTTACGTCATCCTTCCGCTTTCAGCTCTAATATTAAATCACGAAGCTCGGCAGCCCTTTCGAAATTGAGGGATTTGGCCGCTTCCTTCATTTCTTTTTCCATATCGCCGATCAGCTTCTCGCGCTCTTTTTTGTTCAGCTTGCCGAGCTTTGCTGACGGCTGGTATTCTTCCTGCTCTTCTGCCGCATGGGTTGCACGAATAGAATCGCGTATATCCTTCTGGATAGTCATTGGCGTGATGCCATGCTTTTCATTGTACTCTTCCTGAATAGAGCGGCGGCGCTTTGTTTCGCTGATGGCTTTTTCCATGCTGTCCGTAATCCGGTCTGCATACATGATGACATGGCCGTTTGCATTACGTGCTGCACGCCCAATCGTCTGGATGAGTGAACGTTCTGATCGGAGGAAACCTTCTTTATCAGCGTCAAGTATGGTAACAAGGGATACTTCAGGAATATCAAGTCCCTCCCGCAGAAGGTTGATCCCGACCAGCACATCGTACTTGCCAAGACGAAGCTCCCGGATAATCTCAATCCGCTCAAGCGTTTTAACCTCTGAGTGCAGGTACTGCACTTTAATGCCGATTTCCTTTAAATAGTCTGTTAAATCCTCAGACATTTTCTTCGTTAAAGTGGTAACAAGCACACGTTCGTTTTTCTCAACACGATCCTGGATTTCGCCAATGAGGTCATCAATTTGGCCTTCGATTGGACGGACATCAATAGTAGGATCAAGCAAACCGGTTGGGCGGATAATTTGCTCAATCATTTCCGGTGTATGCTCAAGCTCATAAGGGCCAGGTGTTGCCGAAACAAAGACAGCCTGCTTCACATGCTTTTCGAATTCGGTAAACGTAAGCGGCCTGTTATCCATCGCTGAAGGCAAACGGAAACCATGGTCCACAAGCACAGACTTTCTTGCCTGGTCACCATTGAACATGCCGCGGATTTGCGGCAGTGTTACGTGCGACTCATCAATCACAATAAGGAAGTCTTCCGGAAAATAATCCAGCAGCGTATACGGTGTTGAACCCGGCGGTCTTAATGTAAGGTGGCGGGAGTAGTTTTCAATGCCGGAACAAAAACCCATTTCCCTCATCATTTCAAGGTCATAGCGGGTCCGCTGCTCGAGGCGCTGAGCTTCAAGAAGTTTATCGTTTTCTCTTAATTCAGCAAGGCGCACTTCCAGTTCCTTTTCAATGTTCTGGATGGCGATTCTCATTTTTTCTTCACGCGTTACGAAGTGGGATGCCGGGAAAATCGCAACATGCTCACGTTCACCCATTATTTCACCTGTGAGGGCATCCACTTCACGGATCCGGTCTATCTCATCTCCGAAAAATTCTACACGGATACAATGCTCATCCCGTGATGCCGGAAAAATCTCGACAACATCTCCGCGTACACGGAAGGTACCGCGCTGGAAGTCAATATCATTGCGTTCATACTGGATGTCAACGAGCCTGTGAAGCAGCTGGTTCCTTTCAATCTCCATTCCGGTTCTGAGGGACAGCACCATTTCACGGTATTCTTCAGGTGAACCCAAACCATATATGCAGGAGACACTGGCAATAATAATGACATCATTCCGCTCAAATAGAGAGGAAGTCGCCGAGTGGCGAAGCTTATCAATTTCATCATTGATGCTGGCATCTTTTTCAATAAAAGTATCTGTAGAAGGCACATACGCCTCAGGCTGATAGTAGTCATAATAACTGACAAAATACTCAACCGCATTGTTTGGAAAAAAGTCCTTGAATTCACTGTATAGCTGTCCTGCGAGTGTTTTATTATGTGCAATAACAAGCGTTGGCTTGTTTACTTCTTTTATGACATTCGAAATCGTGAAGGTCTTACCCGTTCCTGTCGCACCCAGAAGTGTCTGGTGTTTCTTGCCGGAATTGATTCCCTTCACAATTTCTTTAATCGCCCCGGGCTGGTCGCCCTGTGGGGAATATTTTGAGACTAATTCAAATTGATCCTTCACCTAAAAGCCTCCCGTTCAAATTACTTTTATCTATATATTAATCACAAACCAGCATTGAAATAATTTAAGACCCGGGATGCACCGCTGATTTGTCAGTTTTTTACTCAAAACTCATATCATCATTCTACCACAAAGAGCCTAAAACAAACCAATAATATGCGAACGGATATTCGTTTTTGTGTTTTTACTAAGAATATATTGCTTGGGAAATATGCCGAATTATTGAGGGAATTGTCGAAGAAAGGTTAATCAAACGTTTGATTGATTTCATTGAGTTTAATCAAACGTTTGATTGAACTCCATTAAAAGCTGATATAACGTATGCCTAATTACAGCTTTTGACTCATTAAATAAAGAACCTGTCGATAGGTTTGTTCGACAGGCTCTGCAAAATTTATTCCGCACTTGGCTTTATTTTCGGCTTCAATTTTTGGGCATACCAAAACCCGACAGTCAGCGAAAGTGCGTCTATAACGATTAAGGCAAATGAATTGGTGTAGCCTTTATATACAGAAGCAGCAATAAGTCCCACCGTCAACACCAGCCCGATTACACGATTATAGCTGACTCTCGTAAAAAACAGCACCAGCAGTCCAGGAAGCAGAAGAGCTGACAAGTATTTTAATGCCATTTAAAACACCTTCTCTTGGTTTTTCAAAAAAATTCAAGGTTTCTTCCATTAGAATAGCTTTTCACAGGTGGATGTACAAGTTTTTTCAGTGTTATTCCAAGCGTTCTTTCACATAATAAGAAAAAGGACTTATGGAGGAATGCATCATGGCCAGAAGAAAAAGACGTCCGCTAGTGCCGGAATCAAGAGGAGCATTGGACCAGCTGAAAAATAAGGTAATGGCAAACCAGGGATATCATGTTGACAGAGAAAATCCTGACGGTGTGAAATATGAAGTTGCTGAGGAGGCAGGTGTGCCTTTGAAGCAAGGCTATAATGGCAGGCTTACATCCAAACAGGCAGGAACAGTTGGCGGAAAGATTGGCGGCAGCATGGTGAAGGAGCTTGTCCGGATGGCACAGGAACGGATGAAGGAGCAGTAGGTAAATGTGAACTTCGGGAAAAGGATGGGAAAATTGGGGAAACGAACACTTAATTTGAGGAAAACACTCAGCAAATTAGGGAAACAACTCTCCAATATGAGGAAAACACTCACAAAAAGGAGGAAAAGCTATCCCGCAAAAGGATAGCTTTTGTTCCTATACAGCTGCTTTTCGCTCTTTAAATTCCTGTTTAATGGATTTAAGCAACTCCGGGTCCGTTATCAGCTGGAAGGCAGTGAGTGCCAGTCCTTTCGCTCCCGTAAGCAGAGCTTCGTCTCCTTTGGCAGATGCGGCGGCTTCCCGGAACGGAACTGTATGAGCAACAAGATCATCCGCACCAATTTTAATATAAGGGTGAATGGCTGGCACCACCTGGCTGATATTGCCGGCATCTGTCGAACCGATTCCATCCCGGTCCCCTTCCACTACGGTTTCTCCCAAGTCTTCAATCACCTCTTTAAACACCTGGTCATATGTCTTGTTTAACAGCAGATTATCTACTTCGTTTTGAAAAGCAATCACATTCAGCTTTGCTCCTGTTGCCAGTGCGGCGCCTTCAGCGACAGCTTTAACCTTCCGTGTTACCTCATTTAAACTTGTTCTGGTTGAAGCACGGATGAAGAATCTGGCTTTTGCATAATCAGGGATAATATTCGGCGCATCCCCACCGTGAGTAATAATTCCATGAATCCGCACATCATCCTTCAATTGCTGACGGAGGGCATTTATTCCGTTGAACAGCTGAATAACTGCATCCAGAGCATTGATTCCTTCCTCCGGTGAAGCTGCTGCATGGGCAGGCTTTCCGATAAATTCGAAGTCAAGCGGATCAACTGCCAGTGATGAACTGGTCAGACGGGTATGGTTTGACGGGTGAACCATGAGGGCGGCATCAATGCCTTCAAGCAAGCCATGCTTCACAAAGCTTCCTTTTGCACTTCCATTTGGCCCGCCTTCTTCTGCCGGGGTTCCAAGCACTACTGCTTCTCCTCCGGTCTCATCAATAACCTTGCTCAATGCAATGGCTGCTGCCACACTTGTCGTGCCTATAATATTGTGGCCGCATCCATGGCCCAATCCGGGAAGGGCATCATATTCTGCAAGGAATGCAATGGACGGCCCCGGTTTATCGGATTTTTTCCGGGCCAGGAAAGCTGTTTCATGCCCGGCCACTCCCCGCTCTACTTCAAATCCTTCCTTCTCAAGAATGCCTGAAAGCAAGCCTGAGGCAAAAAACTCCTCATTTCCTATTTCCGGGTTTGCATGGATCTGGTGGCTTGCTGAAAGGTAAAGTTCCTTGTTATCATCAACATTCTTCCTGATCGCTTCTTTCAGTTCGGATAGTGCTTTTACAGGTGCCGTCATCATTGTTCCTCCTTTTTTAAATTAATTACCAGCCAATATCACTTAATGGAATGAAAGTCGGGATCATGCTTCCGTCATATTCTTTCGTGATGAAATCAGCTACATCATCTTCCTGGTAAAGTTCAGCAATTCTCTTAAGCGTTTTGTTATCTTTGTCTTCTGTTCTGACAGCAATGATATTTACATACGGAGTAGCGGTTTCGCTTTCAATAAAAACTGAATCCTTAGTTGGGTTAAAGCCTGCATCTACAGCAATACCGTTATTGATGACAGAAGCAGAGACATCCGGAAGAGCGCGCGGCGTCTGCGCTGAGACCATTTCTACAAATTCAAGGTTCTTCTTGTTTTCAACGATTTTATTCAAGTCCAGGTTTCCGTCATAGTCTTCAGATAATTTGATCAGGCCGGCTTCCTCCAGTAAAAGAAGGGCTCTTCCGCCGTTTGAAGCATCATTTGGAATGGCAATTTTGCCGCCTTCCGGAATGTCTTCCACAGATTCTACTTTTTCAGAATAAAGACCCATTGGTGCTAAAACCGTTGTCGCAATTGGTGTAAGATCCATATTATGCTCTTTAATAAAAGTGTCGAAATAGGCGACTGTCTGGAATGCATTTACATCAAGATCACCTTCTGCCAGGGCAACATTTGGCTGCACATAGTCAGAGAATGTCACAACCTCAATTTCAATGCCTTCCTTTTCAGCCTTTTCGGCAATAAAGTCCCAGATGCGTGTATCTGATCCGCTGACACCCAATTTAACTTTCTTTGTTTCTTCTCCGCCAGTTGTGCTAGAGCATGCCGCAGTGAACACAGCCAATGCTAAAATAATGAATGATAAAAATAGTTTTTTCATGATGTGTTTCCTCCTAAGTTATCTTCTTCTGATTTTTTTGGATAAGATATTTCCGAATGACTGCAGGCCTTGAACCATGACCACTAAGATTGCAACGGTAATCAGCATGACGGTTGTATCGAATCGCTGATAGCCGTATGTAATGGCAAGGTCACCAAGGCCTCCGCCTCCGACTGCCCCAGCCATGGCTGATGCTCCGACCAGACCGATTGTCGCAATGGTAAAGCCTAATACCAGTGAACTGAGTGCTTCCGGAATCAGGAATTTAAGGATAATCTGCCCCGGCGTCGCTCCCATTGCTTCTGCCGCTTCAATGACTCCCGGATCAACCTCAAGCAATGAATTCTCTATTAATCTCGCAATGTAGGGTCCTGCGTAAAAGACGAGCGGCACTACGGCTGCAGCGGTTCCAATCGATGTCCCGACAATCATCCGGGTGATTGGGATGATGGCTACCATTAAAATGATGAAAGGCACTGATCTGAAAATATTAATAATGCTGTTTATGATGTTAAAAACAACTGTGTTTTCCAAAAGATGCCCTTTCCTTGTCACGACAAGCAATATGCCAAGCGGCAGTCCGATAAGTGCTGAAAACAGCAATGAGAATGCAACCATTTGGACCGTTTCGATTAGGGCTTCGATGATTTTTTCCTGGTTAACTAGCACGTGAAGTCACTTCCTTTATTGAAACTTTTTCCTGGCTGATGTACTGAATAGCACGTCTGATTTCACTGTCCGGACCCTGAAACTCAACAATCAGATTGCCAAAAGGTATTCCCTGCAGTTCAGTAATATTTCCAAACAGGACGTTGAAGTCGATATTAAACTTTTTGGCAACCTGCGAGAGCAGCGGCTGTCCGGCAGAGTTTCCGACAAAATTGATTCTGAATACCTTTTGAAGCCCCTGCTGTTTTTCAATCACTTCTTTAATGGAGTCAGGTATTTGATCATTCATGACTGTGCTGACAAAGTTTTTCGCTGTTGGGGTTTTTGGTGAAGAAAAGACATTAAAGACGGTTCCTTCTTCAATAATTTTTCCTGCTTCGATGACAGCAACACGGTCACAGATCTCCCTGATTACAGACATTTCATGGGTAATGATCAGAATGGTAATATTGTATTCTTTATTTATTTTTTTCAGCAGCTGCAGGATCGAGCTGGTTGTCTGCGGATCCAGAGCGGAAGTTGCTTCATCACATAATAGAATGGAAGGCTGAGTTGCCAGCGCCCTGGCGATTCCAATCCGCTGCTTTTGCCCGCCTGACAGCTGATCCGGATAACTGTTCGCCTTGTCGGCAAGCCCCACGAAGTCTAATAATTCATGGACACGCTTTTTTATTTCATCCTTAGGAATCTTAGCCAGTGTGAGCGGCATCGCCACATTGGCAAACACGGTTTTCGAGTTTAAAAGATTGAAATGCTGAAAGACCATACCGATGTTTCTTTTCACTTCGCGAATTTCTTTTACAGATAAAGCCGTCAAATCATGCCCGCTGACAATGACCTTTCCTGAAGTCGGCTTCTCCAGCCAATTGACACAGCGGATCAAAGAGCTCTTTCCCGCACCACTGAAGCCGATCACCCCGAAAATCTCACCCTTATTAATCTTTAAATCTATTCCATCCAGAGCAGCTACCTGCTGACCTCCGCTTTTATAGACCTTCTTTAAATTTTGAAACTCTATCATGCAGCATCTCTCCTTTGGTGGTGACAGGCACCTATACCACTTGAATGAACTGGTATAGATACCTGTCACCTTTTATTTTCTTATTATTCCTATGTGAAAACTAAGAATTATATCCTGAAATTTACCCCTTCCGTCAGAAGAGGTTTTTTGAAATCCTCTCCTTATCTTCCAGGCTTTTCGCCTGCTGGATTTGGCACAGTGCGTTCTGCCTGCTGCCGAAGCTTCATTGGGCCAGGTCCCTCTGCTTCTCTCGATAAGAAATATTCATATGTTCATGAATAGAATCTTGATGCATTTTTTCTGTGTAATACAAAAACCCTCTTCTAAAAGAAAGAAGAGGGCAGCATTTATCAATGGTCCTCTTCTTATCTTTCAAGCAATGCTTGCTGGATTTGGCACGGTACATGCTGTCCGCTGCCGAGGTGTCATAGGGCCAGTCCCTCAACCTCTCTTGATAAGAAGATTTTTATTATGCGGTTGTTAATATGCTTATTACTTTACCACCTTAAAGAAAAGGATGTCAATCATATTTTTCAAATATTTTTACTTGACCCATTTTCATAAATTTCTGTAACTTTAATAGCGTTTTCTTTTCGGTGAATAATCACCACACCTGCTAGAGCGATCATCCCACCCACAATGGATGACATAGCCGGCACCTCCCCCAGCCAAACCCACGCAATGACAAACGCCATTACTGGAGTCAGATAAAGAGAGCTCACCGCTTCAGACGCTCCCCCTATGGATGCAAGAAAAGCGAGGGCAATATATGGGATTACCGTTGGAAAAACCCCCAAATAGAGGACACTTAATGTAGATTCGGCTGACGCATGAAAGATCTCATTGCCAAGGCCAGGAAGATAAATCAGCATAAAAATGGTCCCTGCCCATACCGTATAGGCTGTAAATGCCAAAAATCCGTATTTATCGAAATACTTAGTCTGGAATACGAAAAAGATGCTTTCAGAAATGGAAGCAAGCAGGATGAATAAAATACCGGATTGGAGTTCAAACCCGCCTCCCGTACCTAATGAAATAAGTGCAACACCTGCAAAACTGACACCGGAACCAGTCCATCTTACCCTTCCAAATCTTTCCCTTAGAAATAGAGCAGCCAAAGCAGCGGAAAAGATCGGAGTCATGGAGACAATCAAGCTTGCCGGCCCGGCGCTTACTGATTTTTCCCCAATGTTGAGTGCTGTATGATAAACCGTAAAACCAAGAAATCCAAGCATAAAAATAGCAGGAAGATCCCTTATATCCGGCATGCGCATCTTCTTCAGCAGTGCAAGGACGCCAAGTGCAGCGGAGCCAATTAAAAGCCGAAAAAGCGCTAGGTGCTCCGGGGAGTATGATTCAAGCCCTGCCCGTATTCCCGGGAATGCGGATGCCCAGAGAATGATAATAGCACTATGAGCCCCTATAACCATAAATTTTTTTCCAGCCAACTTCATCCCCCTTATCAGCATTACCAGCCATTATCTGTGCTGCTTTTCATGATAGTCAATAACTGATACAATGTCCTCAACCAATGGAGAAAGAATTTTACCAGCCAATTTTCACTGAAGGCGGTTAGATGGATGGATACAAAACAATTGCCAAAATATCAGCAAGTTATGGAGGCCATTAAAGGAAAGATTTCCAAAGGCGAATGGCCAATCGGAAGTAAAATTCCAAGTCAAAGGAAACTGGCGGAGGAGTTCGGAGTAAACCGAAGCACCATTATCACTGCTCTGGAAGAACTTGCTGCAGATGGATTAATAGAAGGGAAAACTGGGATTGGCACCAAGGTTATTAATAATACTTGGACCTTGCTCGCTTCAAGGCAGCATGCCAATTGGAGTGAATATATCGATACAGGGATACACAGAGCCAGCGAGCAAATCGTTCAGGAAATTAACGAGTTGGAAATGGACCCTGCATTTATACAGCTTAGCAAAGGTGAGCTTTCCCCTGAGATTTTTCCGGTGCAAACGATGCAGAGTGTTCTAAAGGATGCCGCGGATGAATTGAGTGAACTCGGTTATGAGGAACCAAAGGGGTATTTGCCATTAAGACAGGCAGTCAGTGCATATTTAGCAGCTTCCGGAATTGCCGCTTCTCCTTCCTCCATACTTATTGTTTCTGGAGGCTTGCAGGCTCTTCAGCTTGTTTCACTGGGTCTTTTGCAGAGAGGGGCACCTGTATTTCTGGAAAAACCCTCTTACTTATATTCATTGCAGCTTTTCCGGTCATCAGGCATGAATTTAAAAGGTTTGCCAATGGATAAGGAAGGGATTATCCCTGAAAGCATATCGCTGAAGAAATTTGAAAAAGGGAAATCAATTTTATATACGATTCCCTCCTATCACAATCCTACTGGAATTTTAATGACCGAAAAAAGACGGAGTGACCTGCTTGATATTTGCAGAATAGAACAGCTGCCGATCGTGGAAGACGATATTTACCGGGAGCTATGGCTTGATGAGATGCCTCCTCCCCCATTAAAAGCAATGGATAAAAACGGCCTGGTCCTGTATATGGGAAGCTTATCGAAAACATTGAGTCCCGGACTTCGAATAGGCTGGGTAGCAGCACCTGAACCTGTTATCGACCGGCTTGCAGATCTTAAAATGCAGACTGACTATGGGTCAAGTTCACTTTCACAAAGGGTAGCTGAAAAGTGGCTGTCCACCGGTCTCTATCAAAAACATATGGAAAATGTGCGTGAGCAGCTGAGAATCCGCCGTAAGACGGCACTAAATGCATTGGATGCCCACTTGTCCGGGATAGCAAAATGGAATTCTCCCGAAGGAGGTTTTTTTATATGGCTGAAAGTACCGTCCAATATTCCAATTCGAAGCCTCTATCGGCAGGCTATTTCAAGAAAGCTGCTTATAAATCCCGGGAGCATGTACAGTGACGGGCCGAATCATTTTATTCGAATTTCATATGCTTATGCTTCGCTGGAAGAGTTGCAGGAAGGCATATTCATCCTTGGAGAGGAAATTAGAAAGCTCTTATGAGCATAGTACCTGGCAAGGCATCCATTTCCCAGATGGCATAGAGTGAAATTTATCCTATATGTCAATCTAAACTTGTATTGTATAATGATGGAAAAGTGCCATTTCCCCAAAAAGGAGGGAACAAAAATGATTATGACCGAGAATCCGGCAGATTTATTCGCGGACAAAGTCGAAGCGAGGAATCTGCAGCTGGCCATTCAGCATTCCAGCGATGTGATTGCAAGAGTGACAAAAGAAGGCATTGCTATATATGTCTCCCCTTCCTGCTTGCCGATGCTGGGATATTCGCAGCAGGACATTTACCGGAGCAGCCTTTATACATACTGCCACCCAAATGACCGGGATCTTCTAAGAGAGGCATTGGCCGAGCTCGAACAGCTTCCGCATAAACGGGTGACCTTTCGCTTCAGGCATAATGAGGGGCATTATCTTTGGCTGGAAGCCAATTTTTCAGTCATTAATGACGATAAAGAAATGATGTGCATCATCCGGGATATGACACAGAGAATTATCATGGAAGAGGAAATTCTTGAGACACAGGAAAAGTACCGTTTTCTGGTGGAGTACTCCAAGGATACGATCGGAATGGTGACTCAAAAGGGGATTTGGACCTATATCAATAATGAAGGGAAGAAGCTCTTCGGGTATACGAGCATCAAAGAGATGATCGGCACCTCCCTCCACGACTACACTCCTCCTTCAGAACATTCCACCCTCGATGATTTTCTGCAAACAAAGCTAAGCGTGAATTTTGAGCTTAATTTGATCCGGACTGACGGACAAATAAGAAAAGCCGAAGTCCAGCTGATCCCAACCACTTTTAAGAACAGAAAGGTCTACCAAATCATTATCAAAGATGTAACCGGACAAAAGAAGACCGAGGAAAAACTGCAGAATGCTGAAAAACTATCCGTTGTCGGTCAGCTTGCAGCAGGCATTGCCCATGAAATCCGCAACCCGCTTACAGCCATAAAAGGCTTTACACAGCTATTATACGAAGAACATAAAGACAATTTCGCGGAGGTCATTCTAAATGAGCTGGAGCGGATTGAAGGCATCGTCAATGACCTGCTCGTTCTCGCCAAACCTCAGATAACTGAAATGGAAAAAACCTGCCTGACAAACGTAGTAAAAAGTGTGATTACTCTTTTAAACAGCCAGGCAGTCATGGAAAATATCCTGATCGAATTAACTCAGGCACCCGGCAAGTTCTTTGTGGAATGTGAAAAAGATAAAATTAAACAGGTGCTGATTAACATCATCAAGAACTCGATGGAAGCCATGCCCATGGGCGGCAAAATCAACGTCGATATCCGCCAGGAGGACCATTCTGTGATCATCACTGTCGAGGATGAAGGGATCGGCATACCGGAAGAACGCCTCGCCAAACTGGGAGAGCCGTTTTATAGCACAAAAGAAAAAGGCACAGGCCTTGGCATTATGATCTGCAAAAAAATCATTAAAAACCACGGCGGAAACCTATACATCCACAGCAGGGAAAATGAAGGCACAACGGTCCGGATTACACTGCCGCTTGCCTGAATAAAAGAAGCCAGATGACTGAGCTGGCTTCTTACTTTTTAAGGATGAACTCCTGTTCCTGCCTATCCTCCCCAATATGAACCCTTTCCTTGTAAAAAATCTCATCCTTTGACATCAGCAGCACAGTTGAACTCCTGGTTCCGTAGGCATCGCCTTTAATAAATAATGGAGACAGAATCCGTTCCCATTCAAGAGAAACTCCTGTTTTCGGAAGCCTATCATCCGGGGCGGGGTCTGCATTAAGGAGAAGTGTGAACAGGTCTTCTGTTAAGTTCCCGGCTGGATTATCTATTATTTTAGATAAGCCCTCCTTCCCCTTTTTCACCTTCGGCCACTCGGTATTCAGCACATGATTGCTGACCCCGTATACCCCCGGCTGAAGCTGCTCTATTCGATCCTCCACGTTCGAATAATAAAAGAGTTCCTCCAAGTTTCCCGCCAGCAGATTGTAGCCGGGATAGCTGCCGCGATGTTCAGATGCCCTGTTCATAAAGTCAGCAGGCGAAGCACCGCCCTTCAAAAAATCTGCCGCCAGATCCCCTCTTGACCTCTTGCCTTCTGTCACTTCATTCGGATCGCGGTAATTTGTCAGAGCTGCAAATCGTCCATTCTTAGTAACACCCATCCATGTCCCCATCTTCCTTAAATCCCGGCCAGCAAGAATGTGGGGGTGGTCCTTCCAAAAATGCGCCGAGGCAGTCGGACGTTCGTAAAATTCGTCGCGATTGGCTGCCACTATCAGCTTGTATTTCGGGTGGACTTTGTATGCGAAGAGGATTAGACACATTGGGATCACTGCTTTCGTTTTTACTATTATTTTAACTTTACATAACGAAAAATAATACCAATTAGAAAAAGCCCCTCTCTGCAAAGGAGCTTTCCCATCTTTACGTAACCGTGTCCCCGAGCCGAGCTGCCTTCCTGGCCCTTAAAAATCTCACTGTATTCAAAACAATTGTTTTGGTCACAGCATAGGTAGGAATCGCCAGAATCATGCCAAGGATGCCTGCAAGATTGCCGGCAACCAGCAATAAGATGATGATGGTGGCCGGATGTGTGTTTAATGTCTTTCCGAGAATCAGCGGAGACAGCACATTCCCTTCAATCTGCTGGGCAATCACAATGACCACGACAACCAGAAAGGCTTTTGTAGGTGAGTCAAAAAGAGCGACAATAACAGCAGGTGCACCGCCAAGAAACGGGCCGACATAAGGAATAATATTGGTGATGGCCACAATCAGTGCCATAACCAGCGCATAAGGCAGGTCGATGATTAAATAGCCGATAAATGAAAGTGTCCCCACGAATAATGCTACTGTAATCTGTCCCTGAATATATGAAGAAAGTGTCTCCCCTGTTTCCTTAAGCGTTTTAACCCCTTCTTCTCTGTATGAAGCAGGAAGAAACTTCGAAACTGCTGCAGGAAACTTATCTCCATCTTTAAACATGTAGAATAAGAGGAATGGCACGGTTACAATTGTAATCGCAATATTGGTGACCAGGCTGACAATGCCTGCTACTCCCTGTGTCAAACGGCTTGGGAGAGTATTGGCATAATCCATAATGCGGGCTTCAATTTCCTGTATTGATATGTAGTCCTGTGCTAAAAACCACTTAAACTCTTCAGTATTAGACATTGAATTAACAAAGTCTCTGGTCGTTTTCGCATATTCCGGCAGATCGTTGAATAATTCAGTAACCTGTCTGCTGATGAGCGGAGCAATGTTGCCAATGACGAGCATTACTAAACCGATTACCGCTGCATAGATGATTAAAATCGCTGCCGTTCTTGGCACCTTATAGCGCTGCAGCAATCTGACCAGCGGGTTCAATAAGAAATACAGAAATCCCGATATGATGATTGGGAAAAATAGAGTAGATACAAAAATGCCGACTGGTTCAAACAGAAAAGAAATTTTTGTTGAAACATAGATAATGGTTAAGATAATCAGCAATTGCAAAGTCCAGTACTGCAATTTTTTCTTTGCCACAATGTCACCTTTTTCTTTGAATGGATTAACTAAAGGATATCATATTCGCGTATTAACTCCTAAGAAGATGCTACTTCTATTACGATTAGCAATTGAAAAGGTTTCGGAAAAAATAAGAAATTTCAGCTGAACAATTAAGTCTCCGCACTTAGAAATATCACTTGCAAAATTCTCGGATTTTGGTTTATAACTGCCAGAAAAAAGGGTATAAAGAACTATATATTAAACCAGGAGTGAACAGACATATGAGCACATTAGACATTTTTAAAAAAGAGCTCAATCTGCTGGCAGCTGAAATGCAGCGCTGTAATAATTCAAAAATAAAAAACCAAATTCTTAGTGATATTCTTCTCATCCAGAATGCAGTTATAGACATACTCAGAACTGCTGAGCGAGCTATTCATAAAAAAATTTAACAGAGCCCGAAAATTAAAAGAGCCGCTCAGCAGCTCTCTATTCTTTGCCATTAATTATATAGAACCAGAAACCTTTAACACCAGCAATCCTCACCTTCGCACACTACAAAATCATGATACCGGAACAATGTGACCGGATCCGCCTGCTCAAGCCCCGATACACCGGGATTATAGATACTTCCGCCTACGACGGATATTTCCAGAAGGCCGCATGCCGGTTTACAATCATGGCCGCACAATAGAAAATCTCCCTTTGCTAATACACGAAGCACCGCATTCCCCTCATTGCTTCCCAAGCTGCACACTTCTGGAATATCGCATTCAATTCTGGTGCATGTATGGGGCTTTAACTCAAATAACCCCAAATTAAATTCTTTTTCCGGCAGGTTTTTGATTACACAGATTCCATCCTTTTTTAGCGCAGGTGTGTAAGGCTGGACGCATACTCCCAGTTTTACAGATGCCTTCAACTTTCTTCCTGTTGGGTTGCTGATGATTATAACAATCCTTTCATTCTCCCTTCCAACCTGATATTCACAATCGGTTTCCAAAGGAACAAGAAACGGTCCCGTTGTTATGACTGCCTTATCCGCTTGCTGGTGCCTTTCTTTGTAATTATTTAACATAATTAAACTCCTTTACTATTTTTTGAGTGAAAAGCGCTATTCTCCTTTTTATTATTAAATTCAATGTGATGGTAAATGGAGTAGGCGAATAGTATAAATTATCAATAAAAAGGCGATTTTCTTCTAAGGAGGCTGAAGCATGAGGATCGGAATTAATCTGCTCACTCTCACACAAGAACGTTTTGGAGGTGTAGAACAGTATATAAAGAATTTGATTGCCCATCTCGCTGACAGCGGGGAAAATCTTACATTATTCCTTTTTCTGAGTACAAATATAAAGAACATTTTTCCCTATCATGAAAAAATCCAAATCCGAATGTTAAAAGACCCGGCTCAAATTCATGAATCCATCCGGCAATGCCAGCTGGACCTCTGGTTTTGTCCGATGCACAGTTCGTATATATCAGATGTTCGTGTACCCTGCATTGTAACGATTCATGATGTTCTTCATACTGCCTATCCCCACTTTGTGCAGGGAGGGCTGGAAGAAAATAACCGATACTATCATCGATTTGCACCTTCTTTTAGAAAAGTGATTACAGTCTCGGCCTTTTCCAGGAATGCCATTGCTAATCAGCTCTCTATCCCAAAAGAAAAGATTCATGCCATTCACCTCAGTGCACCAGCTATATTTGATAAAGCTCCTGCAGATGTGATAAGAAAAAAGGTGAAACAAAAATATCAGCTGCCTGATACATATGCCATCTATCCTTCCAGTTTTAATCCGCACAAAAACCATCAAAATCTCCTAAAAGCCATTCTTATACTTCGGGAAAAACATAATACTGCCTTGCCGCTTATCCTGACTGGTTATGCAAATAAGAGAAATAGAATTTATCAGTCTGTATTGCGGTTTATAGAAGAACACTCATTAGAAAATCAAGTCCGGGTATTAGGGTATGTAAAACCGGATGAAATGCCATCTCTTTATTGGAATTCCAGCTTTTTAGTCTTCCCCTCCTTATATGAAGGTTTTGGCATCCCCCTGGTGGAAGCACTTAAGGCCCAGAGACCGATCGCCTGTTCAAACAAGGGGAGCATACCGGAAGTCGCAGGTGATGCAGCCCTTTATTTTAACCCGGAAAGGCCTGAGGAAATGGCGTTGAGAATGAAAGAGATGTTAAACCCTTTAACAAGAAAAAAGCTCTGGGAAGAAGGCAAACTTCGATCACAGCATTTTTCCTGGAAAAAGACTGCCGAAGAAACGCTGCACGTTTTTCGAAGTGTGATCAAGAAACGTTGAGAGGAGAAGAGAATGACGAGAAAATTACTTGTCCTAAATATTTTCCCAACGGTTTTTCCGCCTGCAAGCGGAGGCACATTGAGGTATTTTCATATATATCACGAATTAAGCCATTATTATGATATTACTTTATTATCCCAATCGAACAATAAAAAAGGCAGCGTTATTGAATACTCCCCAAGTTTTCGCGAGTACTTAGCAGAAAGGGATCCACTCTATCTGAAAATAAGGCAGCCGCTCCATGTTGCCGCACGTTCCTATGAACTTCCTTTAATTATGAGTTTGGAGCTTGCCAATCATCCCGCTTTGTACAAAAGGTATTTTAAAAAGCTTTATCATACAAGCGATATCATCATTCATGAATCCCCCTATTTGCTGGATTATGACATATATTTTAACCAGGATAAGAAGCCAAGAATTTTTAATAGCCATAACCATGAATACGCATTGGCGAAGCAGATTTGGAAGGATGAAAAGGCAATCGAATACCTTCCCAGGCTTTATGAAGCAGAACAGAGATTATCTTCATATGCTGATTTGGTTTTTGCTACTTCCGGGGAGCAGAGAGAGGAATTTATTCGTTCTTATGGACTGGATTCTCAAAAAGTAAAGCTTGCTCCTAACGGAATTAATACGAATGAATGGCTCCCACGCACAAAGAAGGCTGCCGGAAGGCCAAAAGCTTTGTTTATCGGTGCCCATTACCCACCCAATATTCAGGCAGTAAAGTTTATCATTGACCAGCTTGCCGACAAGTGCCCGAATATTGATTTTATCATTGCAGGAGGATGCTGCAGTCCTTTTCGAAAGCACAGGAAGGGGAATGTGAAATTTCTGGGCTCTGTTCAGCACAAACAAAAATTATCATTATTCACTGAAGCTGATATCGCCATTAACCCAGTTATAGCTGGTTCAGGAGTGAATATAAAAACACTTGAATTTCTATCTGCAGGAATTCCCCTATTTTCCACGTTATGTGGTGTACGGGGATTAGAGCTCGTTGATCAAAAACATTATATTCACGCAGAGCATGAAGACTTTGCGGATATATTGAATAGGTTTGTTGGCAGGCACGAACTATTGAACGTGGTGGCGGCAAACGGGCAGAATTTTATCAACAGCCGTTTTTCATGGAAAAGCATAGCGGGGAAAATCTACGATGCTATAGAAGAGACACTTTCTACTTAAGAAGAGTCTCTTCTATAGCTCTTTTCATTGAGTTTCCAGCCTTATCCCATGTAAGGTTCAGCATATCCAGTCTCCCTTTATTCCCCTTCTGTTTACAAAGAAGCGGGTTCTCATAAGCTAATCTCATCTGTCTTTTTGTATCATCCAAATCAGCTTCAGCCCAAAGCTGGCCACCCTGCCCAAATAAACGGTGATATTGCCTTGATATGGCACTTCCGCTGTACATGCTTTTCCTTGGATCCTCAAGCTTGTAGTCAATTAGGAAGGAATTTTGTTCATTTAGAAAATCCATTTGTCCGCCCCAGCCTGTAGCAATGACCGGTATTCCACTCGATAAAGCTTCCATATACGGCAAACCTACCCCTTCCCCTCTTGTAGGAAGAATAAAGGCATTGCTCACTGTATATAAGCCTTTAAGCTGTTCCTCCGGCAGAATGCCGGTTAATACAAGCAAAGGGGCCGTTCCGCCAGTAAACCCAAGCCTTCTCTTATAATTGGAAATAGAGTTTACTATTTTCCTGCGGCTGCTCCCATAGGTTTTAATAATCATCAGCACATTGTCCCTGGAAGTGAACTCACTCCAATATGCTTTTAACAAGGTTTCGGGATTCTTCCTATGCTGAAAATCAAAGATCGAAACAAAAACAAACTTATCTCTTGCTTCTTTAAATGTGAGCTTTTTATTTTCAGGGTTAAATGTTTGTGTGTCTGCTCCATGGGGAACCAGAAACACAGGAGTTTTCACACCGCTTTTATTCAGGGCATCTACATTCTGAGAGCATGGGACGCATATCCCATCACAGGCATTTATAACAGGCAGCCAGGAACCTGGAATCCCTGCTGTTTCCCACACTGTATTTAATAGAATCCGCTCATATATTTTTCTATCATTTTCAATATCTTTAATATTCCCAGGCGGACAATGATAGATTAAAATTTTTTGTCTGTTTTCTTTGTATGGGTTGTTTATTAATTGCAATAGTCTCTCTTTCTTGTTTTGATCGTTAAACTCGTAGGGGAAATTCCATGTATATGGCTGGATCTTAAGATCAACACCAAAACGGGCCAAAGCAAGAACATATTCTCTGCTTGCAATTCCGTATCCGCTCGCATCAAGAACCGGGCCTTTCCAAATGACTTGATAATCAGTCACATCTTCCCCTCCCTATCATCGCTGACAATTTGCTGTACCAGATTAAAGTCGGTCGTTCTGCTGACCGGAACAGACTTTTTTAGAAGCTTGGCGTTATTTACAGCCCAGGTATGGTGTCCTGGCTGTGAGATCCTTAAACATGCATAATTGTTTTTATCACCTGAGTATATTTTTAAGTTCTGTTTGCTGCAAAGCTTTAAGAAGAAGGTATCTTCCCCCAGATTCCTTTTGGGAAATTGGACGATATTCATAATTTCCTTCTTGAATACCATTGTAGCCCCCTTTATCCCGATTCTGACGTACTGATTTTCCTTTCCCGGCTTATGGATTGCAAGCATCTCCTCTTCTTGAAAGTACATATACACGGTTCTTTTGCCCACAAGATCAGCAGATGATTTTTTCAGAGCAAGGATAGACTGAGTCAGATAATATGGAGCATAAAAATCGTCATCATCAAATTTCGCGATTAAATCATACCGTGATTTCTGAACAGCAAAATTTATGCATTCTCCGAGTGTGATTTCTTCAGGTAATTGAAAAACAGCTACATTGGGATACTGTTGAGCCCTCTTTTGCCATGCGGATAGATTCATCTCATCATTATTTAATATAATGATTAATTCTTTTTCCTTCCAAACCTGGTTTTCATAGTTTTTAAACACGTTTTCCATATAGTTCTGGCGCATTGTACAGCAAATGATAGAGACCATCTTTTCCGCTCCTTTTTACTATGTTCAACGATATCCTTCCAGGAATCTGCTATACGGTTAATATCCTCTTCCATCAGCTTTTCTCCCAACTGGACTTCTATGATGTCAAGGGGGGTAATAGCCTTTACCGCATGCCTTGTTCCCATAGGAATTTGAAGGACCTCCCCAGCTTTTATATATAAAAGCCGGCCGTCCATTATAAATTCCCCTTCTCCGGCTATGACTGTCCAAGTCTCCTGTCTGAACTGATGAGTCTGGTAGCTGATATTTTTGCCGGGATTTATTTTGAGCAGCTTAGTAAGTGATTGCATTCCTTCGTTTGTACTGGTAAAATCCAGAACCTTATAGGTCCCCCATCTTTTTTCTTCACACATAGGCCGGGCAATTTCCGCTATTAGCTTGATAGCGTTGCTCTTTTGCTTATCTGCTACCAAAATTCCATCCGGACTGGCAGCAATGATGCTATTAGAGATAGAAATAGCGTGAATCGGGATGGACAACTCATTGACAATCTGTGTATTTCGGGAATCCTCTGACAGGGTACCTTTCCCAAAAATTGAATTTGCCAGCTGGCCGGTTAATGCTTCCCAGCTCCCAAGATCCTTCCATTGTCCAGAGCAGGGTATGACAATGGACTTGCTATTCTTCTCGGCAACCTGATAATCAAAACTGATTCCAGGCAGATGATCATAACTTTTCAGCAGCCGGCTGTAAGAAGTGGGAAACTCCATATTTTTTAAATAATCAAGCATAAAATTCATGGAAAAACCAAATACTCCACAATTCCAGAGAGCATTTCTTCCGATTAGCAGCCGCGCTGTGTCAGAACTTGGTTTTTCTATAAATTGATCGATTGTAAGGTAATCCATTTCCTCTTTCTGTGCCGGCTTTGGTACGATATATCCAAACTGCTCTGACGGAAACTGGGGCACAGCACCAATAAGAGCAAGTTCAGCCTGCGATTTCTCGAGAATATCCGGAACAGATTGCAGCAGTTCAAAAAACGGCGGTTCCACATAAGAATCCACTGGAAGTACACAAATGGTTTCGTTAACACTGATATGATCATTGGAATGGAGATAAGCACAGGCCAAAGCGATGGAAGGAAATGTACCTCTTTGCCTAGGCTCGCAGATAACGGGGATATGATTGTCTACTTGGTTATAAATCATATCCAATTGACTCTCACTGGTAATAATATATGTTGAAGGTAAAAGTCCGGCATTATCAAGCTGCCGGCAGACCCGCTGAATCATCGATTCATAATCTCCGTGTTCCCTTTTCAAAAGCTTCAAGAACTGTTTTGAACGGACCGAATTGGATAAAGGCCAAAGCCTCTTGCCCATGCCTCCTGATAATAGCAAGATTCTCAGACTCTTCACCTCCCTATTTCAAGTACGGATTCTTTTTTACTATTGTATGGGATTGAGTGTATTCGGCTATGGTCTTTTAAACTTATGCATTTGAAAAAAAGGTTTTTGTTAGACCTTCCGGCAGTCAATAATACACATTCAGTGGAAACTTTATCTTCTTGATCTTTTATATATTTCTGGCCCCTTAGCGCAAAAAGAAAAAGGCTCACCAATTGGTAAGCCTTTTTTATATCCTCACTTAGAAAAAATTAAGGAAGTCTTTGAACAATTAAACCGCTTCACTATCCCACTTTTTCTCATCCTGTACAAACAGCAGCCCAAGTTCATGATGGTCACCTTCATAAAGAGCACGCTGAACGAAACGAACCTGTCCGTTCACATCAAAGACCTCGAGTTTACAGTGCGCCCCGTTCTTTTGCAGGGCTTCATAGAAGCCTTTCTCATCATGGATTTTTACGCCATTGACTTTTGTAACAACCTCTCCCACTCCAAGAGACATTTTATCAGCTGGTGAATCGGGGACTACTCCGAGTACCATGATTCCCTGATTACGCTTGGAGAAATAAAACGGCGCCTGATCCTCTGCCATTCTCTGGCGGAGCGAGATGAATTCACGCCCGATGATCGCAAGTGCAGCTGCACCCACAGCAGCAAGCGGATACCAGTAGCCTGCAGAAGAAATCAGCAAAAGAAGTATGCCAAAAACGCTGATTCTTTGTCCAAGCAGCGCTGTTGCCTCTTTAGGAAGCGTACCTTGGATTCGCTGATGAAACCCTATTGAAAAGGGGACAAGAATGAGTGAATACGTTTCACCGCCAATCGGTATCATTGGCCACCACTCAAACGGCAGCTGCAGGACCTCTCCCGGAATCAATAGAAACACTGGCACCATCCAGATTCTTCTGGACTCGTGAATGCCTATAGTTTGTCCCCGTTTACTTTTTACAAGTCTGGGAGATGTCCCTTTCCGGCCGTTTCTTATAATCAGGAAGCCTTCCGTGATAACAAGAAGGGCAAGGAGAACAGCGATGGATGGGAAGATGGACGCGTCAAGATCTGCTGCTGACTGGGCGAATGACGGCAATGGCCATTGCTGTTCAAAAGCAAACATTGTGGCGAAAAAGGCAAAGCCCAGCGTATAAACAGGAGCCATCCATCTCACTTTTGCCGTTAAGCTCCACAGGAATGTTAGAGCAGCAGTAAGCACAATCGTCTCCAATGGCAGAACAAGTCCCGCTCCCACCATCACCACGCTCACGGCAAGACCAGCCAGAATCCCCAGGGGAAGAAGCTGCCTCAGCTCAAAATAAGCATTTTCAGCGCGGACCGAAAAGTCCTTTCGCTCGCGCTTTACACGGGAAATGCCTAAAAAGGCTGCCACAAAAAACAGGTAATAAAATACCGGATTCAACAGCAGCTTTCCCGTTCCTTTAAAAAACTCAAAAATCCACTCCTCTATCAAAATTGCCACCAGCCTCTATTAATAAATTCTCATGAATTATGTAAACAACAGAAAACTCTATTACTCTATATTCTACCAAAAGCACCTTACAAAACCTATTACAATCTCGCTTTAAATAAAAAATAGCAGAAGGAAAAATCCTCCTGCTTAATTCGACAAAATTCGAGTGGTGCCTGTCACCTCTATTTGGCTATATATCTCAAAGCCGTCTGCAGCTGAAGATCGTTCTGCTCTTTTTTCATTTCTTCGAGGGCGGCCTGTTCAAGCGCTGCTGCGGTTTTCTTGTCTATCCAGCCGGTTGCTTCAAGCTTTTTTTGCTGCTGAAAGACTTTCACTGCTGCTTCAGTGGAATCATTGAAATAGCCATCTGTCCGGCCCGGGGCATATCCAAGCCCGGCCAGAATTTCCTGTGCATTCTTCACCATTTCATTATTCATATCGATTATCAAAGGCTTCTCCACCTGCAAAGGATGAGTTTGATAGATGTCCGGCTGTTTTACCTCAAGGGTAGGTTTGATACCTTTGTTATGAATCCAGTTTCCGTCTGGCGTTAGCCATTTAAATAAAGTGAGCTTGATATTGCTGCCGTCACCCATCGGAACAGGCTGCTGAACAGTCCCCTTTCCAAATGATTTCTCACCGATAATGGCATAACCCTCCGCTTCCTTTAGGGCGCCGGCCAGAATCTCCGATGCAGAGGCGCTTCCTTTATCCACAAGAACGGCAATCGGATAGCTTTTTGGCTTTTCAAGTGTGGAAAAATACCTCATCTTCTCCCCATTTCGCTTTTCAATCTGCAAATATGGTTTGTCAGCCGTAACTAATTCCTTCAGGATTTCCTGAACAGAGGTCAGGAGGCCGCCAGGATTTCCGCGCACATCAATGACAAGCCCTTCGATCCCTTCCTGCTCCATTTCACTCAGCTGTTTCGCAAATTCTTTGGATGTATCTTCAGAAAAGGAGGTGATCTCCAGATACCCAACCTCTTTTCCTCTTTCCTTCTTGATTTCTGAGTAAACAGTAACTTGAGGAATTTCATCTCTTTTTACTTCTACCTTTAAAGGCTCCTTTAGTCCCTGGCGCGCAACTTCAAGCTTTACCTTTGTGCCTTTTTTTCCGCGGATCTTCATGGTCGCTTTATATAAATCAAGACCCTTCACACTTTCCCCATCTACTTTTAAGATTTCATCTTTTGGCTTGAGCCCCGCTTTTTCAGCCGGTGAATCCTTAAAAGGCGCCACAATAATGATTTTCCCGTCCACCATGCTGACTTCAGCCCCGATTCCTTCAAAAGAAGATTCCAATGTATCACTGAATTGTTTGGCCGTTTCTTCATCCATATAAACAGAGTATGGGTCCTCGAGGGTTGCAAGCATGCCCTGGATGGCTCCCTCCACGAGCTGCTTTTCCTCTACTTTTTCCACATAGCTATTCAAAATCAGCTGATAGGCCGTTTCCATCTTTTCAACCTTCTCTTGATCTAACTGTTTTCCGTTTTCCTTGGAATCTAGTAATTGATTTGGGGCTACTGTCTGCGGAGCTTCCTTTGCCAGCCACTGCATGCCTGCATATGTACCGCCAGCCCCTGTCAGCAATGATCCCGTCATCAGGACAGCGATCCACTTTCTGCTCATCGTCATCTCCCTTTCCAGTTTGCTGTGTTTCCTGTATATTTTCAGCGTCTGCGGCCTTCCCCGATTTTTAAGTAAATAAAAACAACCCGCAAAGGGAGCGGGATGTCTTCGCATATTTCATCCTATGTATGGAATGGACGAGTTATGATTTGTTTTGTTTGAGACTATTTTAAAAACAGACTTCTTGTAGGATTAAAGACCCTCTTTTCGGGTAAAAGAAAAGTGGAAGAAGCTATACTCCTTCCACTTTACGCTATTTTTATAGAGGCACAATGCCTACAGGATTAATCGCATTTGATTTTGCTGCATTCCAAGAACCTCTGTGAAGTTCAAAGTGCAGATGCTGGCCGTAAGATTGTCCAGTATTGCCCATGATACCGATTTGCTGGCCTTTAGAAACTGTCTGGCCAGAGCCGACAGAACGGCTTCTCATGTGAGCATATACAGTAGTATACGTTTGTCCGCCTACAGAGTGAGCAATAAAAATCGCATTTCCGTAGCTGCTGGAGTAATATGAACGGATGACAACACCATCTGCTGCAGCCACAATTGGAACTGTTCCGCCTGCAGCAATATCTACTCCAAAATGATCGCCTAATGAACGGCTGCCGAAACCGGAAGAAAGTCTTCCTGATGCTGGTCTTGTCCAGGCTCCGCTTGCTACAGAAGGTGCAGATACCTGCGGGCTGCTTGATGATCCGCTGTCAGATGATGAGCTGCTTCCCGCTGATGAACTGCTTCCCGCTGATGAAGAGCTCTTCTTAGCCGCTTCTGCTGCAGCCTTTTGTCTTGCCAGTTCAGCTTGTTTTGCTGCCTCTGCTTGTCTTGCTGCCTCTGCTTGTCTTTCCTGCTCTAGCTTGATCGCTTTTTGAATTGCCGCTTCCTGGGCTGCAAGAATCTCATTTTCTTCAGCTAGTTCAAGCTTATGGGCATGCATTTCCTCTTCTTCATGCTTTAAGGATGCAAGCAGCTTATCTTTCTCTGCTTTTTGAGCGTTTAAGCTCTTTTTCATGCTTTCAAGCTCGGCACGCATTGTTTCTAAAGAGGCAAGCTCTTCTTTTACCTGATTCTGTTTTTTCTCAAGCTCGTCTTTATCCGCCTGATGCGCTTGTAAAATTTCCTGGTCAGCTTCTACGATTGTTGCAACTGCTCCAACCCGTTCAACAAAATCTCCAAAGCTCTGCGCACCCATTAAAACATCAATATAGCTCACCATTCCGCCAGTTTCCTGGTAGTTGCGTGCACGGTCTTTTAATAGTTCATTACGCTTTTTGATGCGCTCTACTAATACTTTAATTTCTGCTTCAAGTTTCTCAATTTCCTTTTTAGTATCTGCAATCTCTTGATTCTTTTCTTCAATTTTAGCTAAAGCATCACTGATCGCTTTATCCAGACGCTCAATCTCACTTTGTACAGATTGCTGCTCGCCCTGGTTTTCGCTAAGCTGTTTATCTGTATCGTTAATTTTCGACTCTACTCCGGAACGCTGCTGGTTTATTTTGTCTTTTTGGCTGTTTAACTCATTTATTTTATTTGCTGCAGACGCCTTCTCAATAGGCATCCCAACTGTTATGCTGCCAAAACCCAGAACGGCAGCTAATGATAAGGTGATGATGGATTTCTTCAATTTCCGATTTCTCCTTTCAATGAACACCATATGTACAGGTTAATCGTTCTATATTTCATCCAAGTCTGAAACATTTAGCTTTTCTGAATCGTCTAATATAATGAAGCTTGAAGGCGCCTGGACAGGTTCCCCCCACCGCAGGGCCTTCTAAGCTTGTTTATACTTTCAGGAACTTTCTGACTGACATTAAGCTTCCCCATACACCAATGAGAGCACCCATCAGGATAAGAAGTCCGGAAATCTGATAGACAAACGGACTGAACTCCAGCAGCTTGACAAAATGTCCTTCAAGCTTTGGCGCCAAATAATCATAGGCGTAATAGTATGCTGATGAAACAAGCGCAATTGGAATAATGGATCCGAGCAGCCCAAGCCATAACCCTTCAAGGAAGAATGGCCATCTGATGAACGAGTTGGTTGCTCCTACCAATCTCATAATCTCAATTTCTTTTCTACGTGACATAATCGTAATCTTAATAGTATTGGAAATCAGGAACATGGCAGTGAATAATAAGCCGATAATCAGCACAAGGCCTACGTTTCGTCCGGCATTGATAAAGTTGAATAGTTTTTCAACCTGTCCCTGCCCATATTTTACTTTTGCCGCATATTCCATTTTTTCAATCTGCTTTGCAGCTTTCATCGTGTCTGCCGGGTTTTTCGTCTTTACGATAAATACATCGTTCAGCGGATTATCCTGTTCAAACAGTTTGAAGGCTTCGCCTTCTTCACCAAGGCTGTTTATTAAGCTATCAAGCTCTTTTTCCTTAGTTGAGTATTCAACTGTTTTGACTTCGGGTATTCCTTCGATTTTTTGCCGTAAAACTTCCTGATCCTGCTCATTTGCAGCGACATCGATGTGAACGCGGATTTCCACGTCCTCTTCAATGGTTGTAGCCACCTTGTTGAGATTCATCATAATGACGAAAAATACACCAACTAAAATGAGGGTTACCGTCACCGCACTTGCCGAAGCAAATGTCATCCAGCCGTTTCGCCCGAGACTTTTAAAACTTTCGCGGAAGTGCCGGCCCAATGTTCTAGCTTTCATAGCCGTAATCACCTCTTTGCTCGTCACGCACAATTCTTCCGCCTTCAATGGCAATAACGCGGTGCTTAATCGTGTTAACAATTTCTTTATTATGAGTTGCCATGACCACAGTCGTTCCTCTCGTGTTGATTTCATCGAAGATGTTCATGATTTCCCATGAGGTATCCGGGTCAAGGTTTCCTGTAGGCTCGTCCGCTATTACGACCTTTGGAGAGTTTACAATTGATCTGGCGATGGAAACACGCTGCTGCTCCCCGCCTGATAATTCGGTCGGAAGCATCCTTGCTTTATGTTTTAAACCTACAAGGTCCAATGTTTCCATAACTTGTTTTTTAATGTTCTTCGGATGCTCTTCAATTACCTCAAGAGCAAAAGCGACATTTTCATAGACAGTCAGTGTCTGCAGGAGTTTAAAGTCCTGGAAAACGACACCGATTTTACGGCGCATAAGCGGCACCTTTGCATTCTTCAATGAAGCCAGATTCACTCCGTCAATGGTGATCGTTCCGCTCGAAGGCTTTTCTTCCCGGTACATCATTTTGATAAAAGTGGATTTACCGGCACCACTTGGCCCTACTACATAAACAAACTCACCTTGCTTAATATGGATATCTATCCCGCTGGCAGCTGTAACGCCATTGGGGTATCTCTTATATACGTCTTTCATTTCGATCATATATATCACCTAGCATCTAGTGTGTATTAAGAATTTAAATAACAGACGGCTTGTTTCGCTAAAAAACGACATCTTTTCGACATAGAGGATGACAAAATACTTGTAAATACTGCCTAATTAGCCATCTAAAATTCTCACACAACCCATTATAACATCATAAGTTGTCAAAATAACGGAAAAAATTATTACAGTTTCTTTTCAATCCCAATACTTTTGTTACTTTTTTCCTGAATTTCTTTAATATTCTACTGTATTATTTTCTTAATCGTCTGATTTTTACTTCTTTTTTCATATTGCATTTACTCGATATTTGTCGCAGATTGTTCAATCTCCTTAAATATAAGAAAAAATAAAAACACCCTGCTAAACAGAGCGTTTTTATTTGATCCTATTATTTCTTGCCCGCTAGCCAAGATGCTACAGCAGAAGCTTCTTCTCCCTGAAGCAATCCTTTAGGCATTGCTCCTTTACCGTTAGCTATCGTGTTTTCAATATCTTCCTGTGATAGGTTTGCACCGATTTTATCAAGTGCAGGCCCTACACCGCCTTCAAGGTTTGCACCGTGGCAGCTTGAACATTTCTGTTCATAAAGCTTTTGTGCATCGCCAGCGTCAGCCGTATCAGTTGTTGTTTCACCGCCGCCGTTTGTAGAAGTGTCCTTGTCTTCAGCAGCATCGTCTCCGCCGCCGCAGGCTGCAAGAACTAAAGATGTACCCATTAGTAATGCTAATAGCTTCTTTTTCACCTATAATTCCCCCTCAGGAAAAAATACTAAGTACAGCTATATTATACCAACACTACGCTCGTTTGAAACCCTCGCCCAACACCTCAGAAGCATCCGTAACAATGATAAATGCAGTAGGATCAATGGTTTGAACCAGTTGTTTCAATTTTGTGAACTCTGTCTGATCCACCACACACATCAGGACCGGACGTTCATGGTCGGTATAACCACCGTATGCTGATAGTTTTGTCACACCGCGGTCAATTTTATTCAAAATTCCTTCACGAACTTCACTTTGTTTTTCAGTAATGATTAAAGCCATCTTTGTCCGGCTGAAACCAAGCTGGATCAGGTCAATTGTTTTACTTGTTACATATAAAGCAATTAAGGCATACAGCCCCTGCTCTATGTCAAAAATAATCGCAGCCGACAATACGATCAAACCATCGATTATCGCAACACAAGTGCCAAGAGACAAACCTGTATACTTGTTAATAATCTGTGCTGCAAGGTCTGTCCCTCCTGTAGATGCTTTACCCCTGAAAACAATTCCTAAACCAAGACCGACGCCAATTCCGCCAAAAAGCGATGCGAGCAGCGGATCAGATGTCCATGGCTCATATTCCTTTGTCAGAAAAACAACAAACGGCAGGAAGATTGTCCCGGCCAGAGTCTTTGCCCCAAATTGTTTTCCAAGCAGCAGCACACCAGCAATAAATAGCGGTATATTAAATGCCCACTGTACATAAGCAGGCTCCCAGCCAAAAACTGCATCCAGGATCGTACTGATCCCGCTTACCCCGCCTGATGCAATCCGATTGGGCAGCAAGAACACATTAAACGCGACCGCTACAATACCTGACCCTATCAAAACGTATAAATACTCCAGCAATCTCTCCGCTTTTGTACTATAAGTATATCCTCTTCTATATTTGCCCATTTCTTCTCCCTCCGGTGTCCCGATCTATGCAGAATCTGATATTCCATTTTTACCGTCAGTGAGTATAGCATGGAGTTTGAGGCCTGTAAATGCCATTGAACTGCCGTATTAAAGGACTATGCTCTGCCTTTTCATTATGGTGCGATAAAATCGTTCAATTTATCATGCAATATTAAGTGTGAAATGTTTATGAACTTTTTGGAAGAATGCTCCGAGGCCGCCTTCTCATCAGCATGAAATGCAGTGGCATGTGGTATAATGTCGAAAAAGAGGTGAGAAAATTGGAGAAGATTCTTAATGAAATTTTAAGTACATTGAAGGACCATTCAAAGAGGTTTGATGGAATTGATGAGAAGTTCGATTCGATTGATAAAAGATTCGACTCTATAGACCAGAAATTTGATTCGATTGACCAGAGATTTGAATCGATAGATCAGAAATTTGATACGATTGATAAAAAGTTTGATTTGATTGATCAGAGGTTTGATTCAATAGATAAGAGGTTTGATTCGATTGACCATGAAATCTCAGATGTTAAAAGCAGACTTGGAAATGTTGAGAACAGACTTGGGAATGTTGAGAACAGCGTTGAAAGACTTTCTGAACAGGTTGAAAACAATGCGGCCGAATTCAGAAGCCATTTTAAGCATATTGAAACAAAGCTGGATCAGCATGAAGAGACTTTTAACGTCATCTCTGACGCAATAAAAGGCACAAAAATTGATATCGTTCACCTCAGTGAAAAGAGCGGGGTTCAAGAAATGGAAATTAACCAGCTCAAAAAGCGTATCCACTCCTAAAGCACTCCCCATTCACCGGCTAGCTCAGTTAAATTCCATAGAAAAAATAAGCCTATGCCGGTAATATGCCAGCATAGGCTTTTTTGCATTTAATCCTGTGGCAAAATTAATTTTGACCGCAAGTATGCGTTAATAAACATATCCAGATCTCCGTCCATAACTCCCTGAACATTACCTGCCTCCGTGTTAGTGCGGTGGTCTTTCACCATGGAATATGGGTGGAAAACATAGGAACGGATCTGGCTTCCCCAGCCGATGTCTTTTTGCTCACCGCGGATTTCAGCCAATTCTGCTTCCTGTTCCTCGATTTTCTTTTGATAAAGCTTGGCTTGGAGCATCTTCATGGCACGTTCGCGGTTTTTGATCTGGGAACGCTCTGTCTGGCAGGTTACCACGACATTTGTCGGCAAGTGGGTGATACGGACAGCAGAGTCAGTTGTGTTGATATGCTGACCGCCGGCGCCGCTTGCACGGTATGTGTCGATTTTGAGATCTTCGGTACGGATATCGATTTCAATTTCATCATTGAATTCCGGCATCACTTCACAGGAAACGAATGAAGTATGACGGCGGCCTGATGAATCAAATGGAGAAATCCTGACAAGGCGGTGCACGCCTTTTTCTGCCTTCAAGTAGCCATAAGCATTATGTCCCTTGATGCTAAGTGTAACACTCTTGATCCCCGCTTCATCTCCCGGCAGGTAATCAAGGGTTTCCACTTTGAAGCCTTTCTTTTCAGCCCAGCGTGTGTACATGCGAAGCAGCATACTGCCCCAGTCCTGTGACTCGGTACCGCCTGCACCCGGATGCAGTTCAAGAATGGCATTGTTTTTATCATATTCTTCGCTTAAAAGAAGCTGAAGCTCGAAATCATTCAGGCGCTTCACTAAATCCTTAAGCTCTTCCTCAAGATCGGCCTGCAATTCTGCGTCGCTCTCTTCTTTTACGAGTTCATAAGTTAATTCCAGATTCTCAAACGCTTCGTATAAATCGTGGAATTCAACCACCTGGTCTTTCAGTGAGTTTGATTCGCTGATCACAATCTGTGCCGCCTGCTGGTCATCCCAGAATCCAGGCTGCAGCATGACATCGTCAAGCTCAGCGATGCGTGCCTCTTTGTTTTCTAAGTCAAAGAGACCCCCTAAAGTCCGCTAAAATCTTAGCTGTTTTTTCAAGTTCATTGCGAATATCTGCTAATTCCATTTTGGTCACCTCAAAGAATATTTTTTCCTATTATAGCGTGATTATCTGTAAAAGCCTATATCAGCATATGCCTATAAAAGCTTTTTCCAAAGAGAGAAGCCGGCAAAGCTGTTGCCGGCTCTCTTTTTATTTCTCTGCACCACAGCAGTTTTTATATTTCTTTCCGCTGCCGCAGATGCATTGGTCGTTTCGTCCAACGTCCATCTGCTTGACGACAGGTTTTTTCTTAACCTTTTCACCGTCTTCTTTAGGGTTGACGGCCTGGCCTTTGGCCACTTCCTGGCGCTCGAGGTTGTTGCGGATTTCAGCTTTCATGATGTACTTGGCCACATCCTCTTCAATGGATGCAATCATGTTTTCAAACATGGCAAAGCCTTCTCCCTGGTACTCACGAAGCGGATCGGTCTGGCCATACGCACGCAGGTGGATTCCCTGACGCAGCTGATCCATTGCGTCGATGTGGTCCATCCATTTGGAGTCAACGGCACGAAGCACGATAACTTTTTCAAATTCACGCATCTGTTCAGGGCTAAGCATTTCTTCTTTTTCATTATAGCGTTCTTTAACCTTGGCAAAAATGGTCTCGGCGATTTCCTCCGCATCTTTGCCGCGGATGTCATTTACAGTAAGGTCGCCTTCATTAAGAAGGTTTCCATTTACATAGTCAATGATACCCTGCAGGTTCCAGTTTTCCTCATCTTCATGTCCTGGTGCATATCCTTCTACATTGCGCTGGATGCTGGTCATGATCATCTTTTCAACAATCTCTCTCAAGTTCTCAGACTCCAGAACTTCGTTGCGCTGACCGTAAAGAATCTCACGCTGCTGACGGAGAACATCGTCGTAAGAAAGAAGCTGCTTACGTGCATCGAAGTTATTGCCCTCAACGCGTTTTTGCGCAGATTCAACGGCTCTGGAAACCATTTTACTCTGGATCGGCTGAGTGTCATCCATTCCAAGGCGTTCCATCATTGATTTCATATTGTCAGAACCGAAACGGCGCATCAATTCATCTTCCATGGAAAGATAGAACTGCGTGACACCAGGGTCGCCCTGACGCCCGGAACGTCCGCGGAGCTGGTTATCGATACGTCTGCTTTCATGACGCTCTGTTCCAATAACGCAAAGACCGCCTAGTTCCTTTACACCTTCGCCGAGCTTGATATCCGTACCGCGTCCTGCCATGTTTGTGGCAATTGTCACGGCACCCTGCTTGCCGGCATCCAGGATAATTTCCGCTTCACGGCCGTGGTTCTTCGCATTTAGGACGTTATGCGGAACCCCTTTTTTGCTCAGGTATTTAGAGATGATTTCAGATGTTTCGATCGCCACTGTACCGACGAGTACAGGCTGTCCTTTTTTATGACGCTCGGCAATATCTTCTACGACAGCACGGAATTTGCCATCCATTGTTGCATAAATTAAATCAGCACGGTCATCACGGGCGATCGGACGGTTTGTCGGAATCACCACAACGTTCATATTGTAGATATTGCGGAATTCCTCTTCTTCCGTTTTCGCCGTACCCGTCATACCGGCAAGCTTTTCGTACATACGGAAATAGTTCTGGAAAGTAATAGTAGCAAGGGTCATGCTCTCGTTCTGGATTTCCAGGCCTTCCTTCGCTTCGATCGCCTGGTGAAGCCCATCGCTGTAACGGCGGCCCTTCATCAGACGGCCGGTAAATTGGTCAACGATGACGATTTCATCGTCCTGAACGACATAATCAACATCCAGGTGCATGCTGGAATGTGCTTTTAGTGCCTGTGTAATATGGTGGTTAAGTGCGACATGTGAAATGTCGAAAAGGTTGTCGATTCCAAAAGCCTTCTCTGCTTTCGTCATCCCTTCTTCAGTAAGCTGCACGCCTTTTGTTTTTTCATCATACGTGAAATCTTCGTCTTTTTTCAGGCGGCTGACAAACGCATTTGCCTGAATATAAAGCTGTGTGGACTTTTGGGCTGAACCGGAAATGATCAGCGGTGTACGCGCTTCGTCAATAAGGATGGAGTCAACTTCATCAATTACGGCATAGTGAAGAGGACGCTGAACCTTCTGTTCTTTGTAAAGAACCATGTTATCGCGAAGGTAATCAAATCCAAGCTCATTGTTTGTGCTGTATGTGATATCAGCCGCATAGGCAGCCTGCTTTTCTTCTTTGGAAAGTCCGTTTAAGTTAAGGCCAACAGTCAGGCCCAGGAATTCATAAAGCAGACCCATTTCAGTGGCGTCACGGCTTGCAAGGTATTCGTTGACTGTAACAACGTGTACACCTTTTCCTGTCAAGGCATTGAGGTAAACCGGCATGGTTGCAGTGAGGGTTTTACCTTCACCGGTTTTCATCTCGGAAATGTTGCCGTCATGAAGGGAAATCCCCCCCATTAACTGAACCGGATATGGATATAAGCCAAGAACACGCTTCGCTGCTTCACGGACAACCGCAAAGGCTTCAGTCAGCAGATCATCAACGGTTTCTCCCTTTTGGTAGCGGGCTTTGAATTCTTCCGTTTTCTCGCGCAGCTGCTCGTCCGATAATTTTTCCATATCAGATGCAAGGGCATCGATTTCTTCTGCCATTTTGGTGAGGCGTTTTATTTCGCGTTTATTTTGATCAAACACTTTATTTAAAATCCCAAGCATAAAAACGCTCCTTTATGTTGGATATGACAGCTCTTTATTCAGGGCTGGACATATCTGATTTCATAGTTAATATCATTGCACAGGTAGTAATAGATTCGCTATTTCCCGGCAGAATCCTCCCATGAAAATTCACATTATTTCTTATTAATATTACCACTTTGAGAGGGGGGTGACAACTTATGCCGCATGTGGGCTTAATCGAGATCGTTAGTTTGATGATAATGAAGTTGGTTTCCGTTCGGGGACTGGGTGGCTTTTTGGGGTTTGGTCCGAAGTTGGCTGGGGTTCGGACTCAGAATGGCTTTTTATCGGGGGCTGTGTCCGAAGTTGGACTGGGTTCAGACTCAGGATGACATTTTCCAGGGTCTTGTGTCCGAAGTTGGACTGGGTTCGGACTCAGGATGACATTTTCCAGGGTCTTGTGTCCGAAGCTGGCTCCGGTTAGATTCGGATCAACATTCCCCCTTAAATAAAAACAGAGAGCAGCGATGCTCTCCATTTTACGAATTCGACGATTCAATCAGTTCAATAATAGTTTTCTCAACTGCGTCATAAATCTCGCCATAATAATTGGAAACCCGGTTCGCATTGATGCCGTATAACTCTCCGAATTCTTTCTGAGTGAGATTTTCCTTTACAGGAGCTATTGTGCTTACAAGGTATCTCAGGCCGGCAACATAGTTATCAGGTTTTTTAACCTGTTTGCCGGTTTTCCCGATGTACTCCATCCAAAGTGAAATTCCCATGCCAATCAGCCATGGCTCTTCATCAGCTTTTATCATATCGTCCCGGAACATGTTGGCAACCTGCTCTGCACCCTTGGTAGGCCAGTCGAAATTGTCCATATTTGGACCAGCTAATGATTTCGGCGTGTCATTCATAAGATCAATGAGGAACTCAGCCATGTATTCTTCAGGATTCTCATATTCAGATTCTTCGAAGGAATAATGGATGTAATCTGCAAACTGCGCAGCATTATCTCCCGGCAGGTCAAATATTGCAGGAAATGCCACAAACTCTTCTCCATAAGGAAGCAGCATAGCAAAGGCAAAGTTCCCTTCATTAACTTCCATATCACCAAATAGGGAGACATTGTAAATCTTCCCGGTCAGACAATCCTCGATAACTGCTTTGTCTTCAGTCACTTCAATTAATTTCCCGGCAGCAGCCTTGCTATCCTCCCATGACTTCAAAATGCTTTTTAAGCGAGGGCGCGCAACGGCTGGCAGCTTAGAATAAATGAACTCATCCATTACGGATTCCACATCATCCAGCGTTCCAAAAAGAATATACCAGAATGAGTGCACAAATTCATAAAACTCTTTTTCCTGCGGTTCAATGTCTTCAAGTATTTCCAGAAGATCTTTGAAATCCTCTTTCATGTCATCCTCAAAATGAGTAAATGCAAAGACTCTTGCTTCCTTTTGAAGCTCCAGAACTTCGTGATTCAATACATCCTTAATCGAAACAGCATCCCTGCTGCCGCAGCACTTTTTATATTTTTTTCCGCTCCCGCATGGGCACGGCTCGTTTCTGCTTACTTTTACTGTTGACATCTTATAAATCTCTCCTACCAAATTCGTTTAACTCTACTATCCTAACATTTATCAGCCGTTTAGGCATTAATCAAAAGGATTTTAACATTTGGCAGGTTAAGGAAGCCGGAATTGCATGCAGAATTAGCTGATTTCGGTCACTTCATCAGTCTTATCGGTCAGTTTTTTATTTTATCGGTCACTGTCCAGATATATCGGTCACATTTTTCTTTTTATCGGTCAGTTTTCCAATATATCGGTCAGTTCGCGTCCTGACAGCTTTCCAGCAGCAAACCAATAGTAAAAACAAAAAAACGCGAAGAGCATCACACTCTCCGCATTTCCATTTTCATTTCTTTTTCATATATGCCAAAACATCCAAATCAATCTTCCCCGCTTCCTGCTCGCGGGCTTCGAAGTTTTCGGTATGTATGAAGGCAGTTAATGCTTTCAATAGCTGTTCATCACCCTGACCGATCTTTAAATAATCGAGCCGAGTTAATTCCCGGACAAGCTCCTCTTTTAACTCACCTTCAATTGCCCTAATCCGTTCAGCCTTTGACGGAGCAAAATAGAGCTGCTGCAGATGATAAATCCGAATCAGGTCAGCAATCGGCTCCGGATGGTCATCGACCCGCAAGTCGATGTAGCGGTCATTAAATCCTCCGTATCCGCCGGCTTCTTTCACTACAAGAAGAGCTGCGGATTGCTGGCCCCGGCTGTCACCGCCGGCTGCCTGACCGGCATTTAAGGCAGCGAGCAGGCGCTCAGCCAAAGTGCCGTCAGTACTGATAAACGTCTGGCCCATTGCCTCAACCGTTTTTTCATCCACCAGGATATTGCCCTGAGCGGCAAAGTGAGGACCTGTAATGCCTCCAGCCCAATTATAGCAGCCTTCCCCTGTGAACGTTGCCGGGTTTCCCATGCTATCCAGCAGTCCGACCTGGCGGAGCTCTTTTTCGGGATCATCTTTAGTAATGATATCAAGTGCTTCCTCGGCAGTTTTCCCCTCTTCCATCAATTGCAACGCACGCGGTCCATATGAAGTATTGGCGTATGACTGAGTCGCAACTGCTCCAATACCCTCTTTTGCAAAGGGCACTACTGCACCAACCCCGAGAAATTTCGATTGAACCGCGATTCCCCATTCTTTCTCTTTCGGATCATATCCGATTATGGAAAATGTCATATAAACCCTCCTCTATCCTAAAACAAGTCCTCCGTAAACGAGCGCTCCAGCGATAACATAAGCCGGATGAACCTTAAGCCTTTCCATTAAAAAGAAGCTAACCAGCCCGATGAAAAGTGTCTGCCAGATTCCCGCACCTTCATATGCAGAGAAAAAGAAGTCATACGTCATAATGCCAAGCAGGACCGCTATCACCGGCCGGATATAAGTAGTCATGCGCTTCACACGCGGCGATTCCTTATATTTCATAAGAAGTCCGAGGAGCGCGATCATCAGAATCAGCGATGGAGCTACAGTGGCGAATACCCCCACGATGGCTCCGAGGATTCCTCCCTGTTCATATCCGATATAACCGGCCATTTTTGTGGCAATCGGGCCGGGCAGAGCATTGCCCATCGCCAGCATTTCACTGAATTCATTTGTTGTGAGCCAGCCATAATGGTCGACCACTTCATTCTCAACCAGCGGAATGGATGCCGGTCCCCCGCCGTATCCAAGAATCCCCGGAATAAAGAATGCCAAGAATATCTGAACGTAAATCATGCGAGATTCCTCTCCTTTTTTGCCTCATTTTTATCCGCTTTATCTTTTTTCAGGAGAGCCGCTGTCAGCAACACAAATATGATAATCGCAGGATGAATATTAACGAATTCAAGAAGAACTAAGCTTACGGCTGTAAAAAGGAGTGTCCAGCCCCAGCCGAGTGACGATTTCGATGACTTTTTAATAAAGTCCCAAGTGAGTGTTGCCAGCATCACGGCCACAACTGGGACGACTGCCTTTGTCATGCCGGCTACCCATGGCTGGTCTTTAAATGTATTTAATGCAGTAAGAAGAATAATCATAAGGAAAATTGTTGGTACCATTGTTGCTGCAAGTGCAGTGACCATGCCAAGAATGCCGCCAACACGATAACCTATATAGCCGGCCATTTTTGTGGCAATCGGGCCAGGGAGTGCATTGCCCAGCGCCAGCACATCGCCGAATTCATCCGTATCCATCCATTTATATTTATCAACAACCTCTTTATGGACAAGCGGAATCGACGACGGGCCGCCGCCATAGCCGAGGATTCCTACTCTAAAAAAAGCCATAAAGATGTCAGCCTGCTTCATGATGCTACCACCTCTTTTCGTTGTTTCGGTACCAGGTACCTATATCACTACTAGACCAGTTTGGTATCCCTGCCTCAGCGTCCGGAAAAAGCAGATGAAGGAGCGGCCATTTTTTCCGCTCCCCAGTATCTTTTATATGGTTATTTTACTCCTATATGCGTGCTGCTTCCTCACTTTTTATTACCAGGCTGCAATCGATCCGTCAGTTCGCGCTTCGGTTCCTCCCAAAAGCACGCCTGTTTTAGGATCACGCCAGATAATCTGGCCTCGGCCAAATCCGCCTGTATCAACGGTTACCTCAATTTGATGTCCTTTGCGCACCAGTGCCTGCGCAATGTGATTAGGGAAATGAGGCTCCACCTGAACCTTTTTTCCTTCAATCCACTGCCATCTTGGCGCATCAAGGGCTGCCTGCGGGTTCAAGTGGAAGTCCACCGTATTCATGACCACCTGCATATGCCCCTGCGGCTGCATATAGCCGCCCATCACACCGAACGGTCCAATCGCTTCTCCGTCTTTTGTCAGGAATCCAGGAATAATTGTGTGATATGTTTTCTTGCCCGGCTTCAGTGCATTATGGTGCTCCGGATCAAGCGAGAAATCGTGACCGCGATTCTGAAGGGCAATGCCTGTGCCCGGAACAACAAGCCCTGAGCCGAATCCCATATAATTGCTTTGGATGAAGGAAACCATATTGCCTTCGCTGTCAGCTGCCGCAAGATAAACAGTACCTCCGCGCGGCGGCTGATATGGCTCAGGTGTTACGGCCTCCTCGGCAATTTCGCTGCGGCGGGATTCACCGTACTCCTCTGAAAGCAATTCTTCCACTGTCACTCTCATTTCCGCCGGATCTGTAATAAATGCCTTCCCGTCAGTAAAAGCTAACTTCATCGCTTCAATTTGTTTGTGATAGGTGTCAGCTGTTTCTTTATCTCCGAAATCAAAGCCTTTAGCGATATTTAACCCTAAGAGAGCTACAAGCCCCTGGCCGTTCGGCGGGATTTCCCATACATCATAGCCGCGGTAGTTTACTTTGATGGGAGCTACCCATTCCGCCTTGTAATCAGCAAGATCTTCTTTTGATAAAAAGGCATTGTATTTTTTTGAAAAAGCATCAATTTTTTCAGCGATCTCCCCGCGGTAAAAGCTTTCGCCGTCTGTTTCGCCAATGGCTCTTAAAGTGGCTGCATGGCCTTCAGAACGCCAGACCTCGCCAATTTCAGGAGCCCGTCCATCCGGAGCAAAGGTTTCAAACCAATGCTGGAATTCATCGTCCGTCAGAATCTGTTTGAACTTTTTATACGCATACTGCCAGTACTTGCCGAGGATCGGTGTTAACGGATAACCTTTTTCCGCATAATCAATAGCGGGCTGAAGGACTTCTTTTAACGGAAGCCTGCCGAATCGCCTGGAAAGCTCAGCCCACGCAGATGGAGCACCAGGCACCGTAACCGGCATCCAGCCGTGCATCGGCATTTTTTCGATGCCTCTTTCCTTTAAAGCTTCTAAGCTAATGGACTTTGGTGCAGGGCCGCTTGCATTCAATCCATGCAGTTCCCCTTTCGTCCAGACGAGTGCAAATGCGTCGCCGCCGATTCCGTTTGATGTCGGTTCAACGACCGTAAGAGCAGCGGCTGTTGCAATCGCTGCATCTATGGCATTTCCGCCTTTTTTCATCATATCTAATCCAGCCTGTGCTGCAAGCGGCTGGGAAGTAGCCACCATGCCGTTACTCGCCATCACGGTCGTCCGCTGTGATGGGTATGGGTGGCTGTGGAAATCAAAGTTCATGGAGTTCACCTCTGTATTAAAGTGTTAAAATGGTTAATTCTGATTATAACAAATTATTTAAATATTATGTTAGTGTTTATTTCGGAATACTAAACTACTTTTGATATTGACATAGCATAAAAAATCCACTATGATGTAGCTATAAATTGAATAGTTTCTCCTAAAGGGGAGTAGCTTTTACAGCAGAGTCGTCATTACGGAGCATGCGCTCTCGGCTTTGTTGGCAATCTTAACAATTGTTAGCAAGACCTTTACCAAATATGGTAGAGGTCTTTATTTATGGGCCTTTACCACCGCGGTAAAGGCCCTTTTTGTATACGAGCCCGCACCGCAGAACGTTTGACTTTATAAAATGGAGGAATAGGTAGAAGGAAAATTGCCTGAAACTTTATCATTATTAGCACGTATAGAAGGAAACAGCAAAACGTGGTGTGAGCGAGCAGCTCCCCCTATATAAAATTAGAGGAGAGATCTTTGTTGATTTTACGAAAATACATGTCAATGCTTGGAATAGGCTCTGCGAAAATTGATCTGCAGCTGCCAAAGCTTCAATATACACCGGGAGAAAATGTGAGCGGAATCTTCCTAATTGAAGGAGGAACCATTGAACAGCAGATTAAGCGGATTGAGTGTGACCTGGTCATGACATCACCTGAGAATGAGAAGGAGGAAGTGATCGGGACAGCGACCATTCTGTCCACCAAAGTCATTGAATCAGAAGAAACCAACAAAATGGACTTTAACTTCCAGCTGCCTGAAGACATTCCCTGCTCTGCGCCTGATCGGATTTTTCAATTTAAAACAAGATTGATTTTTAACGAAGGCGTTAAAAGCGCTGATCTGGATAAAATTACGATAATTCAATAACCCTTTCCAAGGAGGAAAAAACGAGTGTAAACTATCCCCTCTTAACCCATAAAAAATATAAAAAGAGGAGATTCTTACCTAATTGAACACTTTGCAAAAGTGGCTAATTCTATTTACTTTTTGAAGCATACTTGAAACAAGCTATCTATCAGCTGCCACACTTGAGGTGAAAAACCCGCCGCGCATTCAGGTGGCAGCTTCCATTCAGCGAATGAACTAGAAAAAGGTGAACGAAATGAAGTTTCTCAAACGCATCAAATTTGTATTTAAATTTTGGAAGTTTCTGCCCTTCCTGAGGGATTACTTTCTCTCAAAGGAAGTATCAGCCGGCAAAAAGCTCTTTCCTGTTGCAGCCGGACTTCTCTATATCCTTTTGCCGCTCGACCTTGTTCCAGACTTCCTGTCGATCTTCGGATTTACGGATGATATTGTCATTACATCGTTTGTCCTTCAGCAGATGGTGAAGATGGCTCCGGAGTCATTGAAGGAGAAATATAAGGTTCTTGAGGAGTGATGCTTTTGAAGCCTGTGTTATGCAGGCTTTTTTATTTTGCTATTTTTTCAAGAAAGGTCTGACTTCATACTTAAGACCTCCTTCTTTCTGCCGATAATATGTAAGGCGAAATATTACAACATGGAGGTTTACCTTGAAAAAACTATTACCCTTCCTGCTGATGTTCAGCTTACTTCTGGCAGCCTGCTCTGCCTCTGAACAAAGCACAAACCAGCATAAAGAATATAAAATTGGCATTCTATTATCGGACACCGGACTTGGAGATGAGTCTTTTAACGACTCTGCATTCCGGGGCCTGGAAAAAGCACGTGATGAGCTGGGCATTCTGTTTGATTACAAAGAAGCGCCTGACGGAAATTTTGAAAAGCCGCTTGAAGAGCTGGTCAAAGAAGATCATGACCTGATCATCGGTCTGGGTTTCACAGCACAGGAAGCACTTGAAAAAACGGCGAAGAAATATCCTGACAAGCAATTTTTGCTGATTGATGCTGTATCCGAGCTTGATAATGTTGTTTCACTTACGTTTAAGGAGCATGAAGGCAGCTTCCTTGTCGGAATGCTCGCGGCTATGACAAGCAAAACAGGCAAGCTGGGTTTTATCGGCGGTGTTGATGTGCCTGTCATCCACCATTTTGAAAATGGATTTGTGCAAGGAGCTAAGCATTTCAACCCGAAAATTGAAGTTCTGACTGAATACGCCGGAAGTTTTGGAGATGCCGCTCTCGGCGGGAAAATTGCCGAGAAGCAAATTGCTGCAGGTGCAGATTTTATCTACCCTGCTGCCGGTTTCACCGGTTTTGGCGCACTGAAAAAAGCCGAAGAAGAAGGTGTGCTTGCCGGCGGTGTCGATTCCGACCAATATTTTGTTGCAGAAAAAGCCGTTGCCACATCGATGGTCAAAAACATCGATATTGCTGTTTTTAACCTGGCGAAGGAATTGACGGAAAACGGAAAAATCGAAGCTTCCTCCTATGAATGGGGACTGGCAGAAAACGGTGTCGGCCTTTCTGAGATCCGCGTAATTTCCTTAACAGAGGAACAGAAAGCGGCATTAAAAAAAGCAGCCGACGACATAATCGCTGGAAAAATCACAGTAAAAGCTGAATAAAGGAGCTCTTCAAAGATGACATTACGAAAACGCCTCATTATTGTCACGCTGATCCCGCTCGCACTCTCGGTCAGCATGATTGGCTTTATCATACTACAGACTTTAAACATTCAAAGCTCCGCTAAAGATGATGTGGATCTTCTGCTGAAAGTGAAGGACCTGGAGCAAAGCCTGGTGGTGACAAGTCAGTCGCTTGCCAATTACACGTACAATTCAAGTGACGCCAACAAGGACCAGGCACTGACCATGATGACAGAAGTTCAGGAAAGCCTGGCTTCCCTCTCTTCGGTTGCCACAGTTCCTGAGCATAAAAAGATCATCGGCAGCATTGAAGGAAAGTATGCAGAGCTATCGAAAGTTTCAACTGAAGCCTTCAACAAGGGAAACAAAGCGGAAATCAAGCGTCAGAGCATACGAATTTCCGGCATCTTAAATGATATGCACCTTTTAAAGAAGCGCACAAATGAATGGTATGAAGGCATTTTGCAGGAAACCAGCCAGAAAATCGCCTTTATCACGAATTCTTCCCTCATAGGAAGCGCGCTGCTTATTCTTTTATCAGCTGTATTCTCATGGATGGCAGCCCGAGGAATTACAAAGCCAATCAATACGATTGTGGAAAAAGCAGAGAAAATTTCAGAGGGCGATTTAACGGCAGACTTATCACAGCTCATCTTTAAAGAAAACAGCCGCTATGAAATGGATAAACTAACGGAAGCTTTTTCTAAAATGGTAGTGAACCTGAAAGGAACCGTGCAATCCATAGAAAAGGTCAGCCAAAATGTAAAAGGATTTGCCGGGGATGTGGCTTCCTATATGCACAGCTTAAATGAAAGCAGCAGCCAGGTGGCAGTTTCAACGGATGAATTGGCGAGAGGAAGCCAGGCCATTTCGGAAGATGTTCAGGCAACTGCCGAGTTAATGAGCGTGATGGGTGAGCAATTTTCCGCTGTCCACCAGTCGAGTGCCGAGAGTGCTGTGCAAAGCACGCAGGCATTGGAATCTGTTCATCAAGGACGGGTGTCTCTGGAAAAGCAAATGAAACTTGCGGAAGAGATCTCCAGTTCGTCTAACCATATTAGAAGTTCAGTCAGTGAATTCGCCCAGTTCACCAAGGAAATTGAAGGGGCAGCTAACACGGTTAAAGATATTGCCGATCAGACAAATCTGCTGGCATTAAACGCAGCGATTGAAGCAGCCCGTGCCGGTGAAGCCGGTAAAGGATTTGCTGTTGTGGCAGAAGAAGTACGGAAGCTTGCTGATTCCTCTTCCAAAGCAACCGATCTGATCGCCTCAATGGTCAGCAACATCCAAAACGGAATAAGCAATATCTACACAGCAACCGAACAGGGACATGCCCTTTCAAAAGAACAATCCCAGTCGATGAGCGAGACAGAACAGGTCTTTGCAACCATCTCTGAACATGTTTCCGGCATCCACAGCCATTTGGAGAAATTAGTTGAAGATATGAAGAGTTCCAGTGATATGAGCCAGCAGGTCATTAGCGCTGTGGAAAACATTTCAGCGGTAACTGAAGAAACAGCTGCCGGGACTGAGGAAATCTCCGCTTCTACGGAGGAGCAGCTTCGTGCGTTTGAGCAGGTTATGGTGAAGGTGGAGCAGCTGGAGGAAATGACCGTGGTTATGGAGAGGGAATTGGAGAAGTTTACGGTTTAGGCTGGTTTTTGGCAGTGTCGTTTTACTGAAAATGTGGACGTTGCAAATAGATCGGGAAAACCTGCAAATAGAAAAGCGATTTTCGCAAATAGAGCCTGATATCTGCAAATAAAACAGCAAATTTGCAAATAGCAGGCCAATTCCTGCAAATAGCCCAGGAGCGAGCCCAAACAAACGAAAACCCCGCCTCAGCAGCGGGGTTTTCACGTGTTATTATTGTGCTTCAATCAGACCATAGCGGCCGTCTTTACGCTTGTACACTACATTCGTTAAATTAGACTCTGCATTTGTGAACACGTAGAAGCTGTGGCCCAGCATGTTCATTTGCAGGATCGCCTCTTCACTGTCCATCGGCTTCAGATCGAAGCTCTTTTGGCGGACAACTTCAAGATCGTTATCCTCCTCATCCAGTTCAGGTGCCTCTGTCTCATTTTCCAATGCTGCAAACACAGCTGTCAGATTGCCCTTCTCGCGGAATTTGCGGTTCACTTTTGTTTTATGTTTGCGGATTTGGCGCTCCAATTTATCTGTAATCAGATCAATCGCTGCATACATATCATCATGATCTTCCTCTGCACGAAGAACCAGGTTCGGCATCGGAATCGTTACTTCCACTTTAGAACGGTTATTGTTATACGTTTTTAAATTTACATGTACATTTGCATCAGGAGTTTCAGTAAAATACCTTTCTAACTTCGCAATTTTCTTCTCTACGTACTCTCTAATTGCTGGAGTTACCTCAATGTTTTCACCACGAATGTTGTAATTCATACGTGAACTCCTCCTTCTCATTATACAATGACAGCCTTTTCATTAGCTTTTACCGTGAAAACCACCAGTAATGTCTGAAAAGGAAATGCCTAGTCTTAAAAGTATATTAAGACTATATATTTATATTTCTATTTTACCCCTAAAAACTCCTGCTGAAACTGGTAAAAAGATTGAGAATATTTGTCGAATTGGTGACTTATATAAAAAAATGAGCAGCTGATTTCACTGCTCATCCTTTTATATCAATATGGCCGCCCAAGTGGGGCTGGGCTGTGTGCTGGAGGGCCTGTACATGAGACCCGCTCATCATCTTATTAATGAATTCCGCATTTCCTTCTGCCTGGTCCATGGCTTTTTTCATAACTGAGATGGATGCTTGCTGCTGGACCTGGCCTTGGGATAAGACCATAGACATTAAGGGGATATCCAATTGTACACCTCCGAGACTTTACCTTACTCAAGATTGAATATATGGATTTAACTCCTGCTGAATATTTTTATGCCACTCTGCAAATGCAGGATAGAGCTTTTTCGAAATGATCTCCTGTCTAACAGGCAGATCCTCGAAATTCTGAATAAGCAGTTCAGCCTGATCCGCTACTGTACTGATATCAGCGATAGCTTTAAGCATGGGCTGATTGTCTTGAACAAGCTGGCTAAGCTGCTCATGGGCTGCAGCAACTTGAGGAAATGCCTGAAAAATATCATCGAGAAGCCGCTCTCCCTCTGTTTTACTGAAATCGCTAAAGCTTTTTACGATATAATCGAATGCTTCATCTATGGTATATAAAAGATCGCTGTATTCCTTCAGGAAAAGGTATTGCTCTTCGGTCAAAGTCAACAATGTTAGTCACCTATTTTCTTTTATCATAAAACATGCCATCAGTTGCTATGGATTGATAGGGATTAGCATATTTTCCGGTTGATTCCTTTTTAACGCTTAAATCTTTGATGTCTTTTTGGATAAACAGCTTTTCCCTTGTCATGAGCTGGGTGACTTTTGCATTTAGGCTTATGAGCCTGGCTCCCAAGTCTTTTTCGGCGTCTGAATATGGAGGAGCCATGCCAGCCATTGCCTGCTGGCGGTTTTCAAGCAAACATTCAACCTGACTGATTTTCGCATCACGGTCAAGCCCGGTATCTTCAAGTAATGCTATCAGCTTTTGTGTGGCATCATAGAAGGTTTGTACCGAACTCACTAAACTGTACCGCCCTGCGAGAACTGCTTCTGGCGGTTCACCTGGATGACTTCCTTCCACGTATCCCGGAACTCGGTGACCATGTCTTCCACCTCAGCCAATATGGAAGCATCATTTTTAATGTTAGCTTCCATTAATCTGCGATTCATGAAATCATATAAAGACATCATATTTTTAGAAACTTCGATGTCCATATTTAATGTGACCATCAGCTCCTGAATAATAGATTGAGCCTTTTGGATATTGGTATTTTTCATTTCAATATTCTTTTCTTCAATGGCTTTCTTCGCCTGATGAATAAACTTAAGGCACCCATTATACAGCATCAGTGTCAGCTCTCCAGGAGATGCGGTATTCACTGAGTTTTGCTGATAGGATTGATATGGATTGCTTACTGCCATTTGTAACACTCCTTTTTCTTACATGCCCCCGCTAAATTGGTTCATAAGGAACATGGACTGCTCATTGGAACGCTGGATCGCTTTTTCCATGGCGGTGAATTGGCGCCAGTAACGGTCTTCAACCTGCTTTAATTTATTTTCAAAACTATCAATCCGCTTACCTACATCATTCAGTTCCCTGCCGATGGTAAACTGCTGATTGGTTGAGAAGCTGTTTCCCGCTTTTGTCTTCAATTTATCCATCGCAGCGTTCACGGTATCATATAGCCTGTGGGCAATCCCTCTTTGCCCGTCTGTCTGCCCTTCCCCTCGAAAAAGATTCTCAACAGACACAGGATCATCTTCGATTGCTTTTTTCAGGGCAGCTTCATCAATTTCAAGCTTACCGCCTTCTAAATAATTGCTGGTCGTTTTAATGCCAATACTGGCCAGCTGATTATAAAGCGGAGAAACAAGATCATTCGATACAGGCTGGTAAAAGTTCATCCGCATCCCTGATAAAACAGACTGAAGCGTAGAATCCTTGCGCAGGAGACCGCTTTTAGCCCGCTCTTCCCATTGCTCCTGCTGCTTGTCCGAAAGCTGCTCACGCTGTTCATCGGTTAATGGGGTATAGCTTCTATAACGCTCTTCACCCGTTTTTTTCTGGATTTTATCAATCATTTCATTGTATTTATCCACAAATGCCTTGATATTATCAAAAACCTTTGTGGAATCATTGCTGACATTGATGCTGACCGGCTTATCTTCAAACGTCTGCTTAAGCGTAAAGGTGACACCATTTATTTCAAACGTATTTGAGCTCCGATTAGTAGCCAATCCGTTTATCACAAATTCAGCGTTTCTTCCTTCTTCTTTGACCGCAGCCCCTTTAAAGCGCAGAACATCATTCAGTAAGCTTCCGCTTGTCGTGATCTCTGCCCCGCCTTTATTAAAATCACCCGTCTCTGTGCGGGTCATCGTCATTTGACCAGTAGCACTGTCAAAAAACATATTGACACCGGCGCTTGAAGCATTGACTTTACTGATAACATTATTCAGAGACTCACTGCCTGAAATCAGGAAAGAGTCATGACGCTCCCCTTTAGAAGTTGAGGTATCTACGGAAAAAGCAGTGTATTTGTGGTCATAAGCAATCTCCAGACTCATCGTTGTACTAGATCCCTCTGCCGGTTTTTGCATATCAGCATTAAACGTGATTTTTCCTGTTTCATAGTTAAGGGTGCCTACCACTTTATTGGCATCATCGAGTATTTCTCTTTCTCCATTCACGATATTGCCCATTGATAAAGTTTTCTCAGTGGACGTTCCAGACGTTGTTTCCTTTATCTTAATGCTTTTCACTTCGTTCAAGGCACCTTGTGGCAATTGAATGGAAGAAGTGCTGCTTGAAATAGCGTGTGAACCCGTCCGTTCAGTGGCCACATAATCAATCTTAATGACACTTCCCTTTGCAGGTTCCTTGCCGAATTGCATTGTTCCATCTTCTTTTACCAGCACTTCATTCTCTTTTAAGGGACGGTTTGCCGCTGTTAATTCTGCCTCACTCAGCGCATTAAAACCTACTCCATTAACCTTTACACTCCAGGAGCTAAGTTCACTTAGATCCACTTTGGACATATCACCGAAGCTAATAGCAGCTGGATCGGTCACATTAATATTTTTATTCAACACTGCACCATTTTTCCAAGCACCGGGAACAGTGTTTCCATTTGAATCTGTATGGCTGCCTTGATACACAAAATTGCTTTCCTGTGCATACAGTCCTTTTGTTGTGTCTATGTTTTTTCCGCTGGCTGAAATGCTGCCGCCATTTACTCGAGTCTCTGCGCTAGCTAAATGTGTAACTTTTGAAATCGAATAAGACGCCTGAGCAGCTGTACTGCTCACCGTGGCCGTTACCGAGGCTTCATTTGAAGAGGCTGCCAGCCTGGCACGATAACTAGTAGTTAGTTTCATCTTTGTTAATTCACTTCTAAAATCCAAAAGCAATGAATTCATTGCCCGGTAATCATCCCGCTGCCATTCTAAAACCTGCTTTTTTTGTTTCAATTTATCTAATGGCATCCGTTCTGCCTTCATTAGATCTGATACAAGCTGCTCAATATCCATTCCGCTCGCCAGACCTCCGATTCTTACCATTGTGAATTCCTCCTTTAAATCTTCTTATCTACCATCAGTCCAACAAATTCCGTCATGGCTGCGTACATATCCAGCATTTTCTTTGAGGGGATTTCCTTTACTACTTCCTGGGTTATGTCATCAACTAATGTTACGTAATACTCATTTAACTCTTCATGAAGAACAAATTTTATCGATGTATGGGAAGCCTGTAAGAACTCGTTCATGCTGTCGACTACTTCAGTCAACTGTTCTTCCTTAATTTGGCCGTTGAGTTTTGGCTGAATAGGCTTTTCTATATTCACTTCATTAATTCGAAACTCGCTCGAATTTTCATTTGTATGTACTGATCTAGATGTAAGAGAGATATTTTGAGATGATAAACGCTCTATCATTGTAATCTCCTACCTATATGGAATAAGTGCTTTATTTTTTATATCGGTAATATTTTAGTGTTGTTAAGAGAATGTTTTATATGGAAGAATTAAATATTTTAGATTTCAGGAAAATGTTCTTAATTTTCTCACCACCAAAAACAGTTCCTCTAATATATATATCCATATATCATTCCTTCAGATTGACATATCAAAAAGGACCCTAGCAAAGCTAGAGTCCATTTTTATTTAACCTATTATTATCTAAGGAGCTGTAGAACACCTTGTGGTTGTTGATTTGCTTGAGCCAGCATTGCTTGTGCTGCTTGAGAAAGAATTGAATTCTTTGTTTGATTCATCATTTCTTTCGCCATATCAACGTCACGGATACGAGATTCCGCAGCTGTTAAGTTTTCAGACGATGTATTCAAGTTATTGATGGTATGTTCTAAACGGTTTTGAACAGCACCTAGTTTAGAACGTTCAGATGATACTGATTTAATTGCTTTATCCAAGCTTTCAAGAGCATTGGAAGCTCCAGCTTGTGTTGAAACATCTACACCAGAGATTCCAAGAGCAGTTGAACGCATATCGTTAATTCCAAAACTAATAGTTTGGCCTTTGTTAGCACCAATTTGGAATGTCATACCACCATTACCTGATGCTTCTGTTTGAGCCTTAGATAAACCCAGATCACTTACAGATGTTTTCCCTGCTAAATCCGCTAAGCTTACTGCACCAGATTGACTTACAATTTCAAGACGGCCATCTTTAGTGGCATTTACCTTAATTTCTTCAATGAATCCTTCATCTCCAGATGACTTTCCTTGAAGTGTATTATACGCATCAACTGCTGCTTTAATATCAGTTTGTAATTGAGTAGCGGTAGCCGACATAGAAGTTGTTCCACTAGTAATAGCACCTGAAGTTGTTACTTGTAATGCGATATCTCCAACTTTAATATCAAATTTCTCTCCACTTGCAACTGTAGTTCCATTATAGATTGCAGTACCATTTGTTGGAACATCAGTACCCATAACTTGTTGCAATACTCCTGCACCTGCAGAAATATCAATCTTAGAATCAACACCCTTTGAACCACTTTGAAGTACTAATTTACCAGCATCTAAATAACCAGAAACATGTTCAACATTAGCTCCTGAAGCATCAATTGCTTCATTAATTTTGCTAACAATTAAATCTTTTGCGGCATTTCTTGAAGCACTATCTGTTCCTACACTAGTTAAAACAGCTTGCTCTTCACTAGTAAGGTTTTGCCAATTAACTTCAATTTCAGTACCATCTATAGTAATTTTTTCACTTACAAAATCTGCTGTTGCTGGTTTATTGGTATCAATAGAAGCATCTGCAGTAGTGATACCCGCTGACAACTTAGCTACTACTGAACCTGTAGTTGTATCTGCTCCAACTGTAGCACCGCCAGCAGATTTCAAGTTACCATTCAATAGTTTTTGAGTATTGAATTCAGTTGTATTTCCTATACGGTCAATTTCTTCTTTTAATTGCTTAACTTCGTCTTGGATTGCTTTACGATCATCAGCAGTGTTTGTACCATTAGCTGATTGATCTGCTAGTTCACGAACACGTTGAAGAATCGAATGTGTTTCATTTAACGCACCCTCAGCAGTTTGGAGCATAGAGATACCATCTTGAGCATTTGCTGCTGCTTGGTCTAAACCACGTACTTGAGCACGCATTTTTTTCAGAAATTGCAAGACCTGCTGCATCATCTCCTGCACGGTTAATACGAAGTCCTGAAGATAACTTCTCCATTGATTTAGATTGTCCAGCAGCTGCACTATTCAACTGACGATAAGTATTAAGCGCCGCAATATTATGATTAATTCTCATTGTTTGTTTCCTCCTTGAGTATATGTCCCACATCCATGTGGTCTGTTAACCAACCAGCAGAAAAGTCGGCCGCCTTCTTGCTGTTCAGCTTTACAATGGTTATATCGACTTATTTTGACAGGTGTTTAATGGTTTTGAAAAAATTTTTATTTCTTTTTAAAAAAGCTGCTTAAACTTTCAATCGCACCAGCATCTGTTTGCGTTGCGCTGCTGTTTTCCTGCTGAATAGATAGGTATATTTCTTTCCTATGAATATCAACATTTTTTGGCGCACTGATGCCCAGCTTTACCTGGTCACCTTCGATGGAGAGGATAGATATTTCAATATCATCACCAACCATGATCGATTCTTTAAGTCTCCTTGTGAGTACAAGCATTATCTCCCCCCCTGTTCTTGAGGTGTCAGGATTTTATGCTTAGTTTGGTAAGGTGTTTGACTAAGAATGACTTGTTTGCCCAGTTTTTTTGTTTGGTTAATGACTAATGGAGCCTGCAGGTTAGCGGTTGTTTCCTGGAACGGCTCTCTTACTGTCAAAACCGCAAAGGTAGCCACATCTTTATCTGATTGGATTTCTAATTTTTCCAATGCCTCTTCTGGCAAATCAAACTCATACTGAGGAAAAAGAACAAATGGATCTGTAACAATAAAAGCCACCTCAGTTGTTTTGACTGACTGCAACACAAATAAGTCTGTACCTTCAAGCGGAATAATATAAAATTCTTTCTCGTCTAAAAACCCCGGTATCCCTGATGGAAACTTAATAATCTCTTCTATTTTTATCTCTTGCTCACCATGAAATTTCGTTAAAATATTCATTTTTTCACCACTTTACTAAATTGTTAGATTGATAAAATCAATGCTTAGGCTATTTTTCTCAATAATCTCTGTACTGACTTTACCTGGCGTATAGTTATGTACCGGCTTTCTGATTTCAACTTCAATCTTCGGCTTTTGCGGCTGGGCCTCAATGTTTACTTTTACAGGTTCGTATTGAATCTTTACACTATTGTGAGAAGGTATCCAGCCAATATTAAACTGCCGTGTAGGATCCTCACTGTTTTCCTTGGCCTGATAGGCGATAGGGCTGCCGCCGTATTCAATTTTCATGAGCTCTGTTCCCTGTGCAGCTCTTCTCTCCAGCCCTTTCAGCCAATCCTGGTACCCCTTTTGGGCGAACTCTTCTATTCTTCTGCCAACACTTTTTAGGTCGACGTCCTCTCGTGCCTTTGTCTGATCGATAGTCAGCTTACCAGGGATTGTTTCGATTTCCAGGATGGCTTTAGGCTGCTGGATGGATTGAATGGCAGGGGGCTGTTCGATTTCCTGAACCGGTTTTTCTATTTTTAACCCCATTTTGATAAAGTTGGATTCCAGCCTGATTTGCGGTACGTTCATCTTAAACACCTCTTTATGAAAAAAAGCTATCTCCTAAGGATAGCTTTTCATTGATTATCTTAAAAAGTCGGTCAAGCTCGGCTGTATGATTCTTGCCCCAACACTTAATGCGGCACGATGGATACTTTCCTGGGTTGTGAGTTCAATGATGGCTTTTTCCATATCGATGTCTTCATTATCGGAAAGGATTCTTGTCGAGAAGACTTCCTGCTGGGAAAGACGGTCCTCCATCAGCTCGACACGATTCTGTTTGGCACCAATTTGCGCACGTGCAGACAAGAAATTATCTATGTTTTTATCAACAGAATCAAGCATATCCCCAACAGCAGGATCATTCGTTTCAAGAGCTGTGATCAGCTTTTGGATATCTCCCTCATCGCTGAGCATATCCTCAAATAGAGCCTTTCCTTCAGTGTTCACTGGAATTTTTATGCCTGAAAAAACCTCAAGCTCAATAGCCCCACTTTGAAAAACTGATTCAGATGGACGGACATTTGTCTGATTGCCGTTAAAAATATACTTTCCGCCAACTTGTGTATCTCCGAGATTCTGCAGATGCTCTTTAAGCTGTTTAATTTCTTCAGCAACAGCTTTTCGCTGGTCTCCCTCCAAAGTGCCATTGCTGGCTTGAAGTGTAAGTTCTCGAATTCTTTGCAGTGCAAGAACGCCTTTATCCAAAGCATCATCCGTACTATCGACCCAGTTTCTCACTTCACCAATATTGCGGGTATACTGCTCGATCCGGTTTAAGTCAGTACGATAGTTCATCCCCATCATTGCAGCAACTGGATCATCCGATGGCTTGGTAAATTTCTTCTGCGTAGAAATTTGATCCTGCAGCTTGTCCATCCTGCTGTAGCTGTTGCTTAAATTTCGAAGCATGTTATTTGATAGCATTGATTGTGTTACGCGCACTTTATTTCACCCTTTATCTGCCTACAACGCCCATGCCGTTGATGATTTTATCGAGCATTTCATCTACCACTGTTATATTTCGGGCTGAAGCATTGTATGCATGTTGGAATTTAATCATATTGGTCATTTCTTCGTCCAATGAGACTGCACTGACGGATTGCCTGTTCCGGTCTACTGAATCTGCCAGCACAAGGGAGTTTTTCAGATCCTTTTTAGCACTCTGAGAGTCTACGCCTAACCGTCCAATAATCCCGGAATAATAAGAATCCAGGCTTCCATTCAACTTTGATTTTTCATCATCAGACAAGGAGGTATAATCACTAAAACTCTTCTTCCTTAAATCAGCCAGCAGCTGAGCATTTTTGTTATCACCTGATGCTCCGCCTTTTTCGGCTGCGGCGGCAATTTTAGATGAGTCATCAAGCAGTGCTTGATTCACTTTCATGCTTTGTGCCGGATTTTTCTCATCAAACTCGAAAAAGTCCAATCCGGAGATAGTATCTGTCCCTATGGCATATCCATTCTTATGAATCTCATTGAATTCCTTAGCAAAAGCAGACGCCATTCTATTCAGCTTCTCCAGCATTTCAGGGTAAGCTCCCTTAGCAGAACCACCTGCTTCATAACCATAGCTGTTAATTAAGCCGGATAGTTCACCTGACAAAGTCTCAAACTGTGTAAAGGAGGCGGAACCAATCTTTAATCCTGTTACAAGTCCGCTCTCTTCATTTCTTTCAAGCTCTACCTTGTTAGTGCCCACAATGCCGTTCTCTTTTGTCACGGAAATGAGGCTAATAGGCGGATTATATGATTTCCCATTCTTTTGGACAATCTCGATATTATAAAGGCCCGCTGCCATCGGTTTGGCATCTCCATATGTATTAGGAACCACACCGCTCACTTTCACGTTAACCAATTGCGAAAGACTATCTACCAATAAGTCCCGCTCATCATAAAGATCATTTGGCAGATATCCGTGTGGCTCAACAGAGGCAATCTGCTTATTCAAATGATCAATTTGCGCGACGATCGCATTAATTTCATCAACTTTCACGCCAACCTGATTGCCAATATCCTCTTGAACCCGCGAAAGGGAATTATGATAATAATTCAGCGTATCCGCAACCATCTGCCCGGTGGCTGCCACTACATCTCTTGCTCCCGTATTTTCAGTATGGCTTGATAGATCCTGGAGAGCATTCCAGAACTTTTCCAGCGTACTGTGCAATCCATTCTCAGACGGTTCATTTATGATTTCTTCCATCTTGGTTAAAGACTCGCTCATGGCACCATAATAGCCCATTTTTGTGTTTTCGGTTCTATATTGCAGATCCAGGAATGATTCTCTTATTCTCTGAACTGTTCCCGCCTCAACACCCGTTCCCATTTGACCGGGTATCTGCGGGCGGTTCATGCCAACGCCCGGATAAGGCTCGGTTTGCGCGAAATTAATGCGCTGCCTGGTGTATCCCGGCGTATTCGCATTTGAAATATTATGACCTGTTGTATATAAAGCACTTTGCTGGGTGAACATGCCGCGGCGGGCTGTTTCAAGTCCCATGAAAGTTGAACGCATGTTGGTTCCTCCGTTCTGCTACACTTTCGAATTGAAAAGTCCTGGATTCATCTTTTCAGATTTCTTTCTGGCAGGCGGACCGTAGTTCATATTTTCCGCCTGCGGCCTTAATAGATTCATAGAGACATTCACAAACTGAAGGGAATGATGAACAAGCTGCTGGTTTAGGAAATTCTGCTCTTTCAGTTCATATACCAGCTCAGCAAGCTCCTCTGTGATAGCCTCCAGCCTGAGGCGATCAGGCTGCGTGAGGAGATTTAAACAATCTGATACGGTTGGGCTTTCCAGCATAGGTACGATGGAATTTGCTGCCTTCTCCCGTTCTTGATCCAATCGGCTAATAGCCGCAATATGAGACTGCTCATCCTTCAGCATCTGATTCAGGGCGTCCATGTCGCCGGTCTTAATAATGTCTGTCTTTTTAACTGCGAGTTCATATAGGCTTTTATGAAGCTTTAGCAGTTTCTCCATTGCTGCCGTAAGAGCTTCGGCTGACATGCCAATCCCTCCTCATTATTTATTCGAATAGAAATTAGCAATGCTTTTTGCGACTTCTTTCGGATTGATTTTATAGATGCCGTTCTCAACCTGAATTTTGAGCTCTTCTACCTTGGCTTTGCGGTTTTCACTCAGCTGTGATACCTGCTGCATTTCCTTTGCAGTGGAGCTGATTTCAATTTTATCTGATGCCGTTCTGGCTGGTTTTCCTGCATTTTCAAGCTTGTTCAGTTGGCGTTTGTACGGGTTCACGCCTGAAGGACCAAAATTATTGATTTTCATGTGTACCCCTCACTTTCTTTCCGGTCGATTTAACCTAATTCTATTATCGGCTAATGTGGCGGTATGTTTAAATGTTAATTTATGTTTGGTAAAAAATACATCAAAAAGCCTATAGAAAAAGCTATGTGAATGAGTCACATAGCTTAGAAACGTCTATTGATTTTTTCATTGACGGCAAAATAAGTGCCATGTTTTTCTCTCTGGGCTGCTTCTCTTCTTCTCTCTTCCTCAGAGGTAAACCGCTGCAGATCTTTTCTCAGCTCTCCTGCACAGTTCTTGCAGACCTTGCCTTCCCGAATGCTGACACCGCATTTTTCACAAGGATAGCCAAGATTCGGAAATTGAGCAAGCTTCAACTTTCCCGTACGGATAAATTTCAAAATTAAGTCTTCCTCAATTCCCGTTGCTTCTACCACCTGTAAAATGGTCGCAGTCCGATTCTCCCTCTTCCGGATGAACTGATAGACCGTCTCATAAGCCTTCTCTTCTTCCTTCCAGCAATCCTGGCAGACTTCGCGGAATTGGTTTTTGACAAAGATGGCATCACATTTTGGGCAGTTGGATAACTCAGCCATATGGTTCTTCCTCTCTCAGTTTATATGAAAATATTATAGCTCGAAGAATAGGATAATTATAGAAAAATATTATTCAAAATACAGCAGGCTGCTGGCTGTTTCTATGAAAAGGGATTCGGGAACAGACGGATTTTGCTCCAGCTGTATTTGCAGCCTGCCGAGCATCTCCGCCAATTTAGCTCTCGGTCCCTCTTCGATAATAAATTGAAAACCATAATTAGTCAGAGTATCCGATATTTCATCTTTCCGGACAATCGTTCCCGTAAATGCAAGGAACTCTCCTAATAGCTTAGTTTCAATCAATAGAATAATATTCTTTCTCACAGGAAGTTTCATTTTGGACACAAATTTTACTCCGCCTGCACTCATATCTTCAATCAAAATTTTCGTGCTGCCCATTTTGACAGGCTTTTTATTAAGCTCTAAGATGGTCATTTTTGCTTCAAGCGGGCTGGGAAACTCGACCCGTTCATACTTCCGCAAACCTTTAAACACATTGTCTTCTTTACTATTTTGCGGCTTCAAAATACCAATTAACAATTTCTGTTCAAAGATGGAAGGCGGAATTGGCTTGCTGAAAAGGTACCCCTGTATTTGGTCACATTCATTTTTCCTTAAAGTGTAGAATTGCTCAAAAGTCTCTACACCTTCCGCTACCACCTTCATATTCAGCCCATGGGCAAGCGTGATCAGATTGGCCGTAATGATGGCATCTTCCGCATTTTTATCCATTGCCCGGATAAACGTTTTATCTATCTTTAAAACATCGAATTTATATTTCTTTAACTGCGTGATGGAGGAGTAGCCGGTTCCAAAGTCGTCCAGCGCAATTTTCACTCCCATCTTACCCAATTCCTTAAGCACTGCTATTACGTTCTCTGAGTAATTGATTAGGGAAGACTCCGTCAATTCAATCTCAAGCAGTGAAGCGTCCAGATGATTCTCGTCCAATGCTTCCTTTATCGTGGAAACAAGACAGCTTTTCAAAAAGCTTAAGGGAGAGATGTTCACGGATATCGGAACAATCGGCAGCCCGCTTTCCTTCCAGGAATGAATCTGCCTGCATACCTTCCTTATCACGTATTCACCAATATCTACGATTAAACCGGTTTCTTCTGCAACGGGTATAAACTCCAAGGGCGAGACTCTGCCCCATTCCGGATGATTCCATCTTAATAAAGCTTCCGCACTTACTAGTCTCCGTGTTTTCGTATCAACTCTTGGCTGGTATTCAAGAAAAAACTCGTCATCCTGAAGTGCTTTCCGCATATCCTGTTCCAGCGTAAAAAGCTTATAAGACTCAATATCCATGGAGGGATGGTACACCTGAAATCTGGTATTCCCTTTCTGTTTGGCATGGTAAAGGGAAGATTCCGTATTTCTGACCAATTCATCAGCCGTGCTCCCATTATCCGGATATAAACTTATGCCTATGGATGGAGAGATTTTTAGCTCAAAGCTGTTGATATGGAACGATTCAGAGAAGATCAGATTGATAGAATCTGCTAATCGTGCAGGGTCCTCCCCTTCCTGAATAGATTCCATTATGACCGCAAACTGATCACCGGAAATTCTTGCTGAAAAATAATTTGCCCTCTCCTTAATTCTTTGAGAAACAAGCCTGAGAAGTTCATCTCCGGCAGAGTGGCCGAATGTATCATTAATCTGCTTTAGCCGTTCCAGATCAAAAAATAAAACCGCAAATTTCTTTTGTGAATCATCTTCTATAAGACTCTGGAGCTTCTGATCAAAGTACCGGCGGTTCGGCAGGTCGGTTAGATGATCATAAAAAGCCATACGCCTCATTCTTTTTTCAAGCCATTTCTGTTCCGTTATATCTGTTACAAACCCATCAACCCGGATCAGCTCGCCTCTATCATTCAGGTGCGGGATGCTATGATGATTAACCCACCTTAACTCACCGGACTTATGAACAATCCGATATTGATAGCGGATGCTTTTCCCATTCAGAAGTTTCGCCCGCTCTTCCTCTACCACCTGCACATCATCCGGATGGATTACATTGTTCCACAAATCGAAGTCGGCAATAAACTCCTCGACAGTGTAGCCGAAAATCCCTTCCACCCCTTTCGAAAAATGAAGAACCTTTTTCTTCAGTAAATCTGCAGAATAAATGCCCACATCAAGATTTTCATAAATCTGTCCAATTTTCCGCTCGTTTTCATAAAGTTTTTCTTCCATGCGCCGCTTTTCAGTTATATCCTGAACCGTGGCAATGATTTTGGGTGATCCATCTTCATCTGCAAAATAATCTGCCCGATGGTGAATATACCGTTCTTCACCATCCTGCCTGATCATCCTGCACACCAGGTCCACACTATCCTTTTCTTTGAGAAGCCTGTTAAACTGCTTTTCAAAGGCCAGGCGGTCATCCTGATGAAGATAGCTCAAATACATTTGATAGTCTGGAAATAAGTCTTTTTGAGGATTCAGCCCAAAAATCCGGAACAGCTGATCGGACCAAAACCCTTTATCAGTTTCCACGTCGTACTCCAGGCTTCCGATGTTTGCGATCTTCTGAGCCTGGTTGAGGTTATTTTTTATTTTCATAATTTCCGTTTTATGGCTATCACATTCAACTAGATCACTGTTATCTTCAGCCAATGACTTCACTACATCCTTTCCCCAAAAGCAGCTGAAAAGTATTCCTGTGCCGCCCTCATTCCCCGCAGTCTTCTCATCTATAAAATTTTACTTGTTTAGGATATTTTAACATAGGATTAATTACCTATTAATATTACAAACAAATAAAAAACTTGAAATATATTCCAAATATTAACCTCTTGCCAGAGTAAGTGAAAATACGGAGGCTGCACCAGCATTTTTCAAGACCTTCGCTGCATGGTATAAAGTGGAACCCGTAGTATAAATATCGTCCATTAGAAGAATTACTTTATTTTCAATATTAATACTGAGCGGCTCGAAGACCTGATGATGATGAATCCGCTCAAGACGCGATTTCTTGGATTGCTTCTCCGAATGGAATCGCTGCAGCAGGTCTGTTGGTGTAAAGCCTGCCTCACGGATGAGTGCAGCAGACTGATTAAATCCGCGCTCATACAGTCTTTCAGGACTTAATGGAATCGGAACAAGACAGTCGAAATTCAGGTTTTTCAGCTTTTCCTTTATAAAAGGAGTGAAAGCTCTGGCCAAAACATAATCACCCCGGAACTTATACCTGGCGAGTGTCTCTTTCAGAAAGTCATCATAGGTGAAAATAGAATGGTTTTTATCAAGGATCCCCCACCACTCTGGATCACGATTCCACCTTACACAATCAGTACAAGTGTCGCCTTCCCGAAATTGAAGTTCTAAAGTACTAAATGGCCGGCAGCATTTAGCGCAAGTCTCTCCTCTGATAAATGGGAGTTTACCTGTGCAGACTTGGCATAAATGATGATCTTGCGGCCGTGACCAGAGGGTAGACCAGCTGACAGCAGAGAGAATTTCTTCATGGCAGATTAAGCAGTTAATAGTCAATCAACCCCTTCTTTTTGGCTTCACTGTTCATTTTGATGATTTGTTTCTGCGCTTTAACCATGCTATCGGTTTTACCGAAATGGAAAAAGGTAATATCTCCGCCTGGAAATTGAGCACTTCTTCCAACTCGCCCTGCAATCTGGACTAGGGCGCTCTCTGTGAAAATGCGGTCTTCGGCGCCAAAAACGGCTACGTCAATATTAGGAAACGTAACTCCTCTTTCCAGGATGGTCGTGGTGAGAAGCATGGGGATTTCCTTGTTGCGCATCATTTGGACTTTAGCTTTTCGCTCGGGGTCTTCTGCGTGGACTGATTGAATTTTAGGATAGGATTTACGGAGTATGCTGAGGACTTTCTCCATTTGATCGATTTTGGGCAGGAAGAGCAGGCATTGTTTTTGGTTGTCCAGCCTTTTTTTTATCCACTGGGTAACTGCCGGCGGGAGTTTGTCTTTTTGAAGCGACTTTTCCCTATTGCCGCACCATTTGAAAGATGGTACTGGCAAGGGGTGGCGGTGATATCTGGCCGGGATAGTGACAAATTCCCTCTTCCCGTTCCGGCACTCATTCTGCCATTTTTGATTTGGGGTAGCCGTAAGATAAATCATGGAGGAATGTTCTTTGCGGGACTGGCGGACAGCATACTGAAGGCTTTCATCTGCCGTATAAGGAAAGGCATCCACTTCGTCCAGAATGACTGTATCAAAAGCCTTGTAAAAGTGGAGAAGCTGGTGCGTGGTTGCGATAGTTAAGGGCGCCTGGATATGGCGGTCTTCACTGCCGCCGTAGAGGACAGCCACCTGGATTCCGTGGAAAACTGCTTTGAGCCTCGGACCAAGTTCGAGCACAACATCTGTTCTCGGAGTGGCAATACAGACTCTTTTTCCGGAAGAGAGGGCAGTGCTGATTCCTTCAAACAGAACTTCTGTTTTCCCTGCGCCGCAGACAGCCCAGACGAGGAGTTCTCTATTTTCTATGATAGTCTGTCTAACCTGATCAGAGGCATGCTGCTGGCCGGGTGAGAGGGTGCCTGCCCATATGAGCGGATTTTCGGTCAGCACCTGCGCTGGCTCAGGTCCGCACCAGTTAATCAGAGGGGTGCACTCACTAACTCTGCCCATCATGATGCATTTTCGGCAGTAAGTACATTCTTCCTCACCACAACGGGCACAGGGAAAACCTGCGAACAGTGATCGATCTTGATTGCCGCATCTCGCACAAACTTTCTTGCTTTTGGTCTTAACTATCCCTTTTCGGTAAGTAATATAGCCATTTTCATAGTGCTGATGGATTTCCTCGAGTGGATGCTGAAGGTTTTCGAGTAATTGCTGTTTTCCGTGGAGGATTTGCTGGAGTTCTTTGTTGAATGGGTAGTTTTCGTTGAGTGGAACCTCCGGAATGGTGTTAATAAAGGATATCGGGAGGCTTTCTGAAGGAAAATCTTTTATATAGGGGGTCATTTTAGGAGTAAATCTCAATTAATTCACCTCTGACTAAATAGTTTATCTGTCTATTTGCAAGTGTTACAGTTCTATTTGCAAGTTCTCCAATCTATTTGCAGATTTAGGCCCGCTATTTGCAATATCAAACTTTCTATTTGCAGGAATCCTAAATCTATTTGCAAATCCACATCACCTCCCAAAAAATGTGCGCCATCCCAAGGAATGGCGCAAACATTACTTCTTCACCCAGCCAAACCCCATCGCACCTTCGCCCAAGTGGGTTCCAATAACCGGACCAAAATAGCTGATCATAAACTCCACATTCGGATACTGCGCTGCGAGTTCAGCCTTCCACTCACGTGCTTCTGCTTCGCGATTGGCATGGATAATCACCGCCTGATACGGCTCACCGCTTTTCACATCTTCCCAGAAAAGGTCAACCATCCGCTTCATCGCTTTCTTCCGAGTGCGGATCTTTTCAAACGGAACTATTTTTTTATCTTCAAAATGAAGCAGCGGCTTGACCTGGAGCAGACTTCCAATCAATGCCTGTGCACTCGACAAACGTCCTCCGCGCTGAAGATGCGAAAGGTCGTCCACCATAAAATAAGCGCGAATGCTTTTTTTCATTTCCTTCAAGCGCTCCACGATTTCCTGTGGATCCCTCCCGGCAGCAGCCAGTTCAGCAGCTTCGATCACATAAAAGCCCTGCACCATACAGCTGATTTCGGAATCAAACGGGAACACCTGAACATCCTCTACCATGCTCCCGGCTGTGACTGCCCCCTGAAAAGTGCCGCTGATGCCGCTCGACAGATGAATCGAGATAACCGCATCATACTCTTTTGATAATGTCTCAAATAGCTCAGCAAACTCGCCCACCGGCGGCTGTGAAGTTGTTGGAAGCTCTTTGTGCTTCACTTCTTCATAAAAGTCTGCAGCCGTAATTTCCACTTCTTCCTGGTAGGTCTCACCGCCAAAGATCACACTCAGCGGAATCATATGTATATTTAATTTCTCTCTTAAATTCTTAGGAATGTATGCTGTACTATCCGTTACAACAGCCGTTTTCATAAATAGAGGTACCATCCTTATCTTTTTTCTCTACTGTATGTTCCATTTTATATGATTGAGGGGGAAAATGCATTAAGTTATAGAATTGGGAAGCAAATAATACTCTGCCCCATTATACCTACTTTTAAGACCTGGTAATTTTTTACCTTAAATCCATCCCATGTATATGATAAAATGCTTTTTGTGTCTTTATTTTGTAAAGGAGCTGTAACACATTGAGCAAAAGCACTTCTCCCACAAATACCAACACATCAAATAAATACAGTCTGGATACTCTTCATCAAATGCTTAATAATGAATTAAGTAAATATAAACATATTAAAGTTCCAAATATCAACCATTCTGTCAGCGGGACAGAACTTGCTTCATGGCTTATAGACAGTGCATCCCCCAAAGAAATCGAAGAGCTTGTTCACATGGTGAACCAGGCTAAAAAGAGATCTTCCAATACAAAAGCTATTTTTCAAATAGCCGCTGCCGCACTTATAAAATAACCATGCAAAGTATTTGCTTAAAACCTCTATTTGGTTATTTTTTCTTAAAAAGTGTATAAATACCTTTTATTTATATAGCCTTTCATTTACTATTAATATAGAAGGGAATAAAATAGTTGAGGACTCGATAGAAAAGTATTTTTAAAATAAAAAAGAAAAAGCCCTATAAAAAAGGACTTCTTCTCTCAATAGAATTATCGCACCTCAACCCAGCCATTTTTAATAGCTACAACAACTGCCTGAGTACGGTCATTTACATTCATTTTCTGCAGAATATTGCTCACGTGGTTCTTTACCGTTTTTTCGCTTATGTATAAAGCTTCCCCAATTCCGCGGTTGCTTTTTCCATCAGCCAGGAGCTGAAGCACTTCACATTCGCGGCGTGTCAGCAAGTGAAGAGGACGGCGGATTTCTACCTGTGAATAGGAGCTGTTGCTAGTTCCCTCTGCTGCCAAGCGGCGGTACTCATTTACCAGATTATGTGTCACCTTCGGATGTAGATAAGAGCCTCCATCAGCAACCACCTTCACAGCCTCCACTAATGCATCTGCATCCATTTCTTTTAAAAGGTATCCGCTTGCTCCTGTCTTAAGGGCGTGCGTTACATAATTCTCATCATCGTGGATGGAAAGAATGATTACTTTAGATTCTGGATATTTATTAATCAGCTGGCGGGTCGCTTCCACACCATTTGTATTTGGCATATT